>CAYRML010000019.1:0-21359 GCA_964425485.1 uncultured Peptococcaceae bacterium
ATGGATGGCTTTATTTCTTCGGCCGCAGCCATCTGCGCTTGCCAGCTGGCGCCATTGGCCAAAGACTATATTATCGGCTCTCATCTTTCTTTTGAGCCGGGGCATAAAGCTGTGCTGGATTATTTGCAGATAGAACCGCTGCTCTTTTTGGATATGCGCTTAGGGGAAGGCACGGGAGCGGCTTTGGCTATGCGCATCATAGATTCTGTTTTTTTGCTCTTGGCCAATATGGCCACTTTTGAGTCGGCCGGCGTAGCGGAAAAAATATAAAAAAAAGAGCTCAGCGAGCTCTTTTTTTGTAGTATTTATGGTTTCTTTGCGCCAGATTGAAGAAGAGGAGGCCTATGACGATGCTGGCGATAGCCTTGATAATAACTCCCAGCCAGGAGATATCGGCCAAGCCGCCAAGGAAAATTGAAATCACATTGGCAATGACCAAGAGGATTATGATTTGTACGGGTGATGGATTTTTGTTGATGCGGCTATAGCCGTAAGCCGCCGCGGCCGAAGCCAAGAGAAAAATTATCAGGGGCAAAGTGATGGCTGTTTGCATATCCGCGCTGATGGCAAATGCGACGCCGGAGAAAATCAGCCCCAGGACTATGGCCACGATAAAGAAGATGCCAAGCCCGATGGCTAAAAACGGCAAGGGCAAAAGGGACGAGGCAACGGAGACATTAAAAGCCCTTTTGGTATGTAGAACATCATGATCCATTCTGGGTGCTCGATCCATTCTGGAAGTGGGTTTTTTGCTTCTGCCTATGATCAGAGGCCGTTTTTCTTTGCTGGTGACCAAGAAATGTTCTTCGGGGATTTCTTTATTTGTTTCCGCTTTGGGGCTTTGTTGGGCGCGCTTTTTAGCATGGGCGGCCAGTATGGCTTCCGCTGCTTCTGTATCTGAAGCCGGCTTTTCTGTTTTTTCCGGTGAATCTTCTCTTACGGAAATTTTCCTCAAAAGAGAGGTCGAAGCCGTAAAGGTTTTTTCCAAAGGATTATCCAATTGTTCTTTTTTGGGCAGCTCGGAGATAAAAAGCGATTGCTGCTTGTTGCTGATTCGCGCCTCTTCAGATGCCGAGTTCTCGACGGCATCGGTTTTATTTGACTTTGTACTGTAAAAAGCCGCGAAGTCTTTATTTTCCTGGTCGGGGATAGGCATGGTTTCCTTTTTAAGATTCATGATGTCGAAGTTTGTCTGTTCGATCAGCGTATCTTCCAGCCTCTTGATAGTGTCATAAGCTCGGCCATAGGCGGTATCCTTCTTTTCCTTAATGGGCATATCCATCTTTTGCGAGAATGAAGGCAGGGCTGAATCATCTTTTTTTGCAGCAGGTATTTCTTTGCCGGCCTGCACAGACTTATCTTGCAGTTCTTTTTCCCGCAGGGCTTTTTCCATCATGGCTTTATCTAAAGCGCCGGTTTTGGAAATTGTCCATTCTATGGGTTGCCATTCATCCTTATTGAGGTTAAGTGGCAAACCTTTTTGCGGGCGGCTGCTGTTGGCTGATTTATGGGCGGATGATCTTGGATTTTGTTGATCATTTTTATTATTTGTATTGTTAGGCAAAATTGCCACTCCTTTTATGTGTTATTATTATTCTGTTTAATTTTCAACATAAAATCTGCTTTTCCTTCTTATTATTCTTAATCCATGCAGGAAAGCAGCTTTTAAATATGGAATAGGGTAAAGTAATATTTTCGCTGTTAAGTCATCATGAAAGAGGGCTTTTGATTATGGATAATAGGGGAAAAAAGATATGCGGGCAAAAACAGCTGTCGCGGTTGATGCTTTATAACAGCTTTCTAGCTGATGATTTACTGCTTTTGCATGAGGAAGTGGAGGATAAGGCGGAGGCTATTTACCAATTTTATCCATTGCTGATACAAAAAAGCAAAGAAAGGGGCCTTTTTAATAATATTTGGCATTGTTATTTCATAGACAAATTACTGACGGATGATAATCTGTTTGCCCGCACCCTTTCTTGGCAGCCGCCCCGGCAGCTGGCGGGTACGGATCTGTGGCAGCTGGCCTGCCATGAAGTGGAGTCTTTGCGTCAATATTTTGCGCTGCCTTTGCCTGCTACCGATATAGGCCTGATGGAAAATATCGTTAAAGATTGGCAGCCTACCATGGCCAATCAGGGCTATGGTCGCGCTTATGGCCGAGCCTTGGCTGATTTTTGCCGGGAGGCTTGTACCTTGTCCGCGGATGATTTTATGAACAAGCTGGCTGGTTTTCATTATGTTTGGGGTTATGGCGACATCTGTCGCTTCAGCTTCTTCATCTGGAAAAATGGGCTCTGCGGCATAGCGCGGGCCGATGAGATAAGCCTGCGACAATTGATCGGTTATCAAGAGCAAAAATCGACGCTTTTGGATAATACCAAGGCCTTTCTGTCTGATAAACCGGCCAACAATGTGCTTTTATATGGGCCGCAGGGTACCGGCAAATCATCGATGGTTAAGGCCATAGCCAATAATTTCGCCGATGAGGGGTTGCGTCTGGTGGCTCTTTCCCGATATGATTTGCGGGATATGGCCGAGATCTTGCTCTGTTTGTCCCAATATAGGCAAAAATTCATCCTTTTTCTTGATGATTTTTCCTTCGATAATGATGAGAAAGATTATAAATATGTCAAGACCTATATAGAAGGCGGAGCGGCTGTGCTGCCGACCAATGTGCTGCTTTATGCCACCTCCAATCGCCGCCATCTGGTAGCCGAGAGCTGGCGCGACCGGCGCGAGAACGGAGAGGATATCCATATGGGTGATACAGTTGCGGAAAAGCTGTCTTTATCGCAGCGTTTCGGCATCACCATCCATTTTCCCTCGCCTGATCAGGAGCAATATCTGGCCATTGTTGAAGGCATAGCCAAAAATGAAGGTTTGGATATCGACAGCCAAGGCCTGCGTCGGGAAGCATTGAAGTGGGAGCGTTGGCAGAATTCCCGTTCCGCCCGTACGGCCAGGCAATTTATCAATAATATCATGAGCAAAAACTGACGACTATATGATAGTGCAAAAGAGGACTCTTTATGAATATACTTTCCTCCAAAACAAAATTAGCGCCAGAATTAGCGCGGCCTGATAAAGAAAAATTATGGACCAGGAATTTTCTTTGCGTATTTATAATCAATGGCTTTTTATTTATGTCTTTTCATCTATTGACGCCCACTTTTCCTTATTTTATTGCCTCTTTAGGCGGTACGGATAAAGCGGCAGGCATAGCGGCCGCGGCCATTTCCATAGCGGCGCTTATTATTCGGCCTTATGCCGGTTGGGTCATGGACAATAAGGGGCGTAAGCTGATTCTCATGATCGGCCTGACCATACTGATAGCGGTGGCCTTTTATTATAATACTATCCAGCTGGTTTTGCCGGCCATAGCTTTCCGCTTTGTACAAGGGCTGGGCTTTGGTATAGCAACCACGGGCGTGACCACATTAGCTTCCGATAGTATTCCCAGGGGTCGTTTTGCCGAAGGTATCAGCCTTTACAGCGTCACAGGTTCTGTGGCTTTGGCTATAGCTCCGGCTCTGGGCCTATGGATCATAAATGTGTCGGACTTTCATACTTTGTTTACTTTATCCGGCGCCTTTGCCGCTGGGGCCTTTATTTTGGCCATGGTTTTCAGTTATGATAAAACCAAAGTGCCGAAGGAGAAAAATCCGCTGGTGCTGAAGGATTTGTTCAGCGTGGATGCCCTGAGGCCGGCTATGGTTATGCTTTTGGGCTGTATGCCCTTTGGAGCGGCTTTGTCCTTTGTGGCCCTTTATGCCGGTCATCGCGGCATAGGTTATGCCGGCGTCTATTTCATCATAACCGCTATCGCCATGACTGCTGTGCGTATTGTGACGGCGCGCATAGCCGATAGAAGAGGAGAGGGCTTTTTTGTCTTAATCGGATTGGGCAGCGGTTTGCTTTCGCTGATCTGTTTAATTTTCGCTCATGATCATGTTCCGTTTCTGGCCAGCGCGGTTTTTTTGGGCGCATGCTTTGGTTTGATTATGAGTTCTCTGCAATCATTGGCTTTGCGTAATTCGCCGCCACGGAGGAGGGGAGCAGCCAGCGGGACTTTTTTGATCTCCGTAGATTTGGGAACTGGTATCGGTGGTTTGATTGCCGGCTGGGTGGCTACGGCTTCCGGCTATGATATGATGTTCCCGGTCATGCTCATACCCATGATCGGCTCTTTCATAATGTACTTCATCTTCCTTTCAAGCTATAGGCAAAAAAGAGCTCGATCAAGCGGCAGTTAGATAGTATAAGAAAGACCATTTGTTAACCGATAGGTCTGGTCGGTTAACAAATGGTCTTTTTCTGTTATTTTAGACCACAGTTTTATTCCGTGGTTTGTGGAGCGGCTTGTTCCATATTTAGTTGATTTTCTATACCGGTGGCTGAGGATACCGGCTTCAGCACAAAAGTCTTTTCTATTTGCTCTCCGTCAGCAGTCTTTACGATCAGATCCAAGGTATAGGTTTGAGTGGGCGGAGGCAAAGCACCGCCGGTTACGGCATCCTTACTGAAGAAGGCGCCACCCAAATCGTCACCGGTGAGCCCCTGTTTGATATTTTCTGCTTTTTTGGAGATAGCGACGATTTTCCATTGTGTCTCGTTGGCAAAAGTATATTTCAGATAAGTAAATTCCTTATCGCCGCTATAGGTGATATGGAAAACGGAGCGATAATCATCCAAAAGGTCGGAATTGATTTGCTTTTTATCCATGTTTTCTATATCATCCAAATCAGCTTCCACGATATTTCTGATTTCCATAGAGGCTTTCCATTCACCATCTTCGGCCGCAAAAGTATAGGGAACCGCAGCTAAGGTGGCGGGGTCATTTTCTTTTAAGATATTGCTATCTTCTTCTTTCAGCGTCAGCGTAAGTCCGTGGCAAGCAGTCAGCATAAAGATCACCGCAACAACGCAAACGATGGCCAGAATTTTTTTCTTCATGGATATCCTCCTTATTATTCATGGATCTTGGCCATGAAATATTTATTAATTTTAAACTAAAATCACCTGATGATAGATTTTTTTACCTTTACGCAGCAATAATTTATCATCGCTGAAATCTTTTTCCGTAATCATAAGCGCAAAATCATCCACCCTTTGATTATTGAGGTAGACCCCACCATCTTTAACCAGGCGGCGGCCCTCACTCTTGGAGGCGATAAGGGCGCATTCGCTCATCAGAGACAGGATATCAAGGCCTGTGCCGGCAAAGAGAGATTTATCCAGGGTGGTGGAAGGAATATTTTCGCTTTGAGCATTGCCGCCGAAGAGCGCGCGGGCGGTTTCCTGAGCTTTATCGGCTTCCTCCTGGCCGTGGATAAGTTTGGTCGTTTCATAGGCCAGCACTTCTTTAGCCTTGTTGAGTTGGGCGCCTTCACTTCTGGTCAGGCTGCGAACTTCACTCATAGGCATGAAGGTCAAAAGGGCCAGGCAATTTGCCACATCGGCATCATCGACATTGCGCCAATATTGATAGAAA
This sequence comes from uncultured Peptococcaceae bacterium, assembly GCA_964425485.1. Lineage (GTDB taxonomy): Bacteria > Bacillota > Dehalobacteriia > UBA4068 > UBA4068 > CAYRML01. The sequence continues at coordinate 5,495 of CAYRML010000019.1, forward strand.
TCATAGGCGGGCGTTTTTTCTTTATCGATCCAGACGGCGCCACTTTCTGTTTTGCCCATTTTTTTGCCGGCGCTGTTGACCAGCAGCTTAAAGGTGAGAGCATGAGCGGCTGCGCCCTCCATGCGGCGTATGAGGTCGGTTCCGGCCAGGATATTAGACCATTGGTCATTACCGCCCATTTGTAATATGCAGCCATAGCGACGATAAAGTTCCAAAAAGTCATAGGATTGCATGAGCATATAATTGAATTCCAGGAAGGTCAGACCTTTTTCCAGCCGGGATTTGAAACATTCGGCTGTTAGCATGCGGTTGACGGAGAAATGACGGCCATATTCACTGATAAAATCGATATATTTAAGATCCCAAAGCCAATCGGCATTGTCCACAAGCAGAGCCGCGTTTTTGCCCTCAAAATCCAAGAAACGGGCGAATTGTTTTTTAAAGCATTCGGTATTATGGCGGATATCATCGCGGGAGAGCATTTTGCGCATGTCGGTGCGACCGGAAGGGTCGCCAATAGCGGCCGTAGCGCCGCCGACCAAAGCGATAGGCCGATGACCGGCCTTTTGCATATGAGACATGACCATGATCTGGATAAAATGGCCGACATGCAAACTGTCCGCTGTGGGGTCAAAGCCTATATAAAAACTGATAGGCTCTTTGCCCAAAAGTTCTCTTACTTCTTCTGCATTAGTGCTTTGTTCGATATAGCCTCTTTCTTCCAGGATGTCATAAACATTAGCCATAAGAATGCTCCTCTCGTTTCATAGGAATGCGATAAAAGATGCAATAAGAAAATAAAATTGTATACTAAATTATAATATCTTTTTTGCTTTTTTTTGTCAAGTTATGATATAATAAATGCAGTAATATTAAGCTTAAAAAAGAGGAGTAGCCTGCTGATGAAAAGAAATATGCTGGGCAAAAGCGGTATAGAAGTCACAGAATTATGCTTTGGTACTTTACCGATGGGGGAAGTGCAAAGCAATTTGCCTTTGGCTGATGGTATAGATCTAATCAGCGAGGCCATAGAAAAAGGCATCAACTTTTTTGACGGGGCCCAATTGTACAAGAATTATGGTTATCTGAAAGGGGCCATGCACAAAACCGGCAAGAAAGATATCGTTATTAGCAGTAAATGTGTGAAAAAGGATTATGCGGGTATGGAAGATGCTATTTTGGAGGCCATGCAGGAGATGGACCGTGATTATGTCGATATCTTTTTCCTCCATGCGCCACAGGGCGATGATAAAGTCTTTGAGGACAGGGCCGGCGCCTGGCAATGCTTGCTGGATTATAAGCAAAAGGGCTATCTGCGGGCCATTGGTTTGGCCACCCATAAACCAAGCGGAGTCGTGGCCGCCGCTAAGAGGGATGATGTGGACATCATCTTCCCGCTGATCAATAAAATGGGCTGGGGCTTTACCGACGGCTCCACCGTAGAACAGATGCTGGCCGCTATCGAACAAGGGCGCAAGGCTGATAAAGGTATGTATGCTATGAAGGTCTTTGCCGGCGGCCACCTGGTCAGGATGATGCCGGAGGCCATCCAATTTGTTCGTGATATCCCCGGCATAAAGGCTTTAGCTATCGGCATGGTGAATAAAAAAGAGCTGGATGTGCAACTGCGCATCTTCAATGGGGGAAAATTGAGCGAGGAAGAAGTGGCCGGCTTCATCAGCACCAAGAATCTCAAGATTCTCCATTTCATCTGCACCGGTTGTGGCAAATGCATGTCGGCCTGCGGCAATGATGCCATGCATATAGTGAACGGCAAAGCCCAGCCTGTAGCGGAAAATTGTGTTTTATGCGGTTATTGTGTGCCTGCTTGCCCCAATTTTGCTATCCGCATGAGATAAGCCTGGATTTTAATGCTGACAAAAAGCACCTTTGACGAGGTGCTTTTATAAATCCGCATATTTAAAAAAGCCATTTTTAGAGCAGGAATTGACAATTATTTCGCCAATTTTATTATAGTTAGCTTAACTTAAATCGGGGAGGATGGACATTTTATGGATAAAAAAGCTCAAGTGGCAATTATTATGGGCAGTGATTCGGATCTGCCGGTCATGCAATCGGCGCTGGATTTTCTGGATCAGTGGCAAATTGGTTATCGGGTGCATATTTCTTCGGCCCATCGTGTGCCGGACAAGACTGCCGCTTTAGCAAAAAACGCCGAGCAAGACGGCATAGAGGTCATCATTGCCGCCGCCGGAGGTGCGGCCCATCTGCCAGGTGTGATAGCTGCTTTCACCGCTTTGCCGGTGATAGGCGTGCCTATTAAATCCGCCAGCTTGAATGGGCTGGATTCCCTCTATTCCATAGTGCAGATGCCTTCCGGTATACCGGTGGCCACCGTGGCCATCAATGGCGCCAAAAACGCGGCCATACTGGCTTTGCAGATACTTGGCGTCAAAGATCAGTCAGCTCGGGAAAAAGTCCATCAATTTAAGGCGCAAATGGCGGAACAGGTGGAAGCTAAAGATGCCAAATTGCAGGCAGAAGGTGCCGATGCCTTTCTTAATAAGTAAATTAAACGGGGGTAAATGCAGTGATTAGAAGATATACATTACCGCAAATGGGCAAGGTCTGGAGCGAGGAAAACCGCTTTCAAAGCATGTTGGATGTGGAGATATACGCTTGCGAGGCCATGGCTGACCTGGGCCTGATCCCCAAAGCGGCCTATCAACAGATCAAAGAAAGGGCTGCTTTTGATATTCGTCGCATAGACGAGATAGAACAAGTGACTCGTCATGACGTGATTGCTTTTCTCACGGCCGTGGCGGAAAATGTGGGCGATGCTTCCAAATATATCCATATGGGTATGACCTCATCCGATGTGCTGGATACGGCATTATCACTGCAATTGAAGCAATCGGCCGAGCTTTTACTGACACGGCTTTTGCATCTGAGGGATATTTTGGCGCCCATGGCCAGAAAATATAAAGACACTTTGATGATGGGACGCACTCATGGCATCCATGCCGAGCCTATCACCTTCGGTTTGAAGATGGCTTTATGGACCATGGAAATCGACCGTTCTATCAAACGCCTGAACAATGCCATGGACGTGATTTCCGTAGGCAAAATCTCCGGTGCGGTCGGCACCTTCGCCAATATCGATCCGCGGATAGAAGAGCATGTTTGTCGCCGTTTAGGGCTGCGCCCGGCTTATGTTTCGACGCAGATCATCCAAAGAGACCGCCATGCGGAATTTATTTCCACCTTAGCCATCATTGGCTCATCTTTGGAAAAATTCGCTACCGAAATCCGCAATTTGCAAAGAACAGATATTTTAGAATTAGAGGAACCTTTCGCCAAAGGACAAAAAGGCTCATCCGCTATGCCGCATAAACGCAATCCCATTACGGCCGAACGCATTGCTGGGCTCTCCCGTGTGCTGCGCGGCAATGCCCTGGCCGCTATGGAAAATGTGGCGCTGTGGCATGAGCGGGATATCACCCATTCTTCTGTGGAGCGTATCATCCTGCCCGATAGCTGCATAGCTTTAGATTATATGCTGCATCTTTTCACCCGCATCATGGAAGGGCTCAATGTCTATCCGGAAAATATGCGCAAAAATATGGATTTCACCTTGGGGCTTATATTCTCCCAACGGGTGCTGTTGGCCCTGGTGGAAAAAGGAGTGCTGCGTGAAAGGGCTTATGAGCTGGTACAACGCAATTCTTTAGCTGCCTGGGAACAAAAGATAGATTTTCAATATTTGCTTTTGGAAGATAAGGATATCGGGGCCATCCTTTCTAAAGAAGAGATCATGGATCTGTTTGATTATGATTATCATACCAAACAGGTTGAATATATCCTGCAAAGAGCAGGTTTGTAAAATAGAGGAGAGATAAAAATGGTCAAAAAATTGGAATTACTCTATGAGGGTAAAGCCAAAAAAGTTTATAAAACCGATGATCCGACCTTGGCTTGGCTGGAGTATAAGGATGATGCCACGGCCTTCAACGGCGAAAAAAAAGGCACCATCATGGGCAAAGGTGAATTGAATAATAAAATTTCCGCCATCTTTTTTGAATTTTTGGCCCAAAATGGTGTGCCGTCTCATTTTGTGGAGCTGAAGTCCGATACCGAACAAGTGGTCAAGATCCTCAAAATCGTGCCGGTAGAAGTGGTTATGAGAAATATCGCCGCCGGCTCCCTGGCCAAAAGATTAGGCCTGCCGGAAGGCACGGTGTTGTCCAGTCCGGTGCTGGAATGGTATTATAAAGATGATGCTTTGGGCGATCCTATGATCAATGATTATCATATCGCGGCTTTAGGTTTGGCCACAACGGCACAAATGGCCGAGATTGCCAAAATTGCCTTCCGGGTCAATGAACTGTTATTGCAGTATCTGGCTGATAAAAAGATTGATTTGGTTGACTTCAAGCTGGAATTTGGCCTCTATGACGGCCAAATTCTGCTGGGCGATGAAATCTCTCCTGATACCTGCCGCTTTTGGGACAGCGATAGCAAAGAAAGGCTGGATAAAGACCGCTTCCGCCGTGATATGGGCGGAGTGGAAGATGCCTATAAAGAAATTTATAAGCGTCTTTGCGGCCAATAAAAAAGATAAAAGAGGGAGAGTCAAGCTGCTTCCTCTTTTTTATGCATGATAAAAAAACGCCAAAGGAGATTTGTTATGGGAATCACTTATCAGGATGCCGGGGTTGATATCACTGCCGGTAACAGGGCCGTCGATTTGATGAAAGCAGATGTGCGTAAAACTTTCCGGCCGGAGGTGCTGACGGAAATCGGTAATTTTGCCGGGCTTTTTGCCCTGGACAGCAAAAAATATAAGGAGCCGGTGCTGGTTTCCGGCACGGATGGTGTGGGCACCAAGCTGCGCATAGCCATGCTGTGCGACAAGCATGACACAATCGGTATTGATGCCGTGGCCATGTGCGTGAATGATATACTGGTGCAGGGTGCGGAACCTCTCTTTTTCCTCGATTATATTGCCGTTGGCTCTTTGAGTCCGGAGAAAGTGGCATCTATTGTTCGCGGGGTGGCGGAAGGCTGCTTGCAATCCGCTTGCTCGCTCATCGGCGGGGAAACAGCCGAGATGCCGGGCTTTTATGCCGCCGATGACTATGATATCGCCGGCTTTGCCGTGGGCGTGGTGGAAAAAAGCAAGATCATAAGCGGCGCCAATATCCAGGATGGAGATTTGGTTTTGGGCCTTTCTTCTTCCGGTGTCCATTCCAACGGTTTTTCGCTGGTACGCAAGGTCTTTTTCGATCATGCCGGCTTCACCGTGGATCAATATTTTCCTGAATTGGGCAAAACTTTGGGCGAGGAATTGTTGACGCCGACGCGCATCTATGTGCGGGATATAATGCCGCTTTTGGCCAATGACTTGATCAAGGGCATGGCTCATATTACCGGCGGCGGCCTCATCGAAAATATACCGCGCGTGCTGCCGGATGGAGTCGGTGTAGAGATCGACAGCTCCGCTTGGACGGTGCCGCCCATATTTGACTTGCTGCAAAAGACCGGCAATATCGATTTTGTGGAAATGAACCGGGTCTTCAATATGGGTATCGGCATGGTGCTGATCGCTGATAGCCGTCAGGCCGCAGCCATTCAACAAATGCTGCCGGAGGCAAAGGTGATAGGTAAAGTCATGGCCGGCAAAAAAGAAGTCAGCTTTATCTAAAGGAGTATATTATAGATGGGAAAATTAAAAATAGCTGTTTTGGCCAGCGGCAGAGGCTCAAATCTGCAAGCTATAATGGATGCTATCGCTGCTGATAAGATCAATGGGGAAATCGTGCTCATCCTTTCCGATAAGGCTGATGCCTTGGCCCTACAAAAAGGCAAAGACGCAGGCATAACCTGTGATGTTATATTGCCTTCCGCTTGTGGCAGCCGCGATGATTACGATAAGGCTTTGACCGAAAGAGTGGCATCTTCCGGTGCCCAGTTGGTAGTTTTAGCCGGATTTATGCGTCTGTTGTCGCCGGTTTTTTTACAAAGATTCCCCAACCAGGTGGTCAATATACACCCGGCGCTATTGCCGTCTTTCCCCGGCTTGCATGCACAACAGCAGGCCTTGGATTATGGTGTGAAGGTATCAGGCTGCACCGTGCATTTTGTGGATATGGGCGTAGACAGCGGGCCTATAATCGCTCAGACGCCGGTCTTTGTTGATGATGCAAAAAACGCAGACGAGCTGGCCGCTAAAATATTAGTGGAAGAGCATAAATTGTATCCGCAGGTTATTGCTATGATCGCGGATGGCCGGGTGAAAGTTTGCGGCAGGACGGTCATAATAAAATAGAATAATAAGTCAGATCAGGAGGAAAATATATAATGAAAAAAAGAGCTATCATCAGTGTTTCCGATAAAACCGGCATAGTTGAATTGGCCAAAGCCTTAGTAGAACTGGGTTACGAACTGGTTTCTACCGGAGGCACCTATAAGGCGATCAAAGCCGGCGGCGTGGAAGCCACCTATGTAACGGAAATAACTGGTTTCCCGGAAATATTGGGCGGTCGGGTCAAGACGCTGCATCCTTTTGTACATGGCGGCATTTTGGCCATGCGCAATGAGGAGCATTTGGCGCAGCTGGCCGATCTTGGTATCGTGCCTATAGATCTGGTGGTGGTCAATCTTTATCCTTTCCGCCAAACCATAGCCAAGCCTGATGTGACTTTAGCCGATGCCATCGAAAATATAGATATTGGCGGCCCTTGCATGGTGCGCGCCGCTGCCAAAAACCATAAAGATGTGATCGTAATTGTCAATCCGGCCCGTTATGAGGAAATCATTGAAAAGTTGCAAAAAGGCAGCGTGGATGAAGCCACGCGCTTGGCTTTGGCCACGGAAGCCTTTACTCATACGGCCGAATATGATACCTATATTTCCGGTTATCTGCAACGAGTATCAGGCGAAAAAGACTTGTTCCCTGGCATGGCTCATATTGTGGGAGAAAAAGTTCAGGATCTGCGCTACGGAGAAAACCCGCAGCAAAAAGCCGCCTTTTATCGTTCTTTTGCTGCCAAAGGTGCCTGTGTGGGGACAGCTCAGCAGCTGCAGGGCAAGGAACTTTCTTTTAACAACATCATTGATATCAATGCAGCATTGGAGTTGGTGCGAGAATTCGGCCAGCCGGCGGCTGTTGTCATCAAGCATACTAATCCCTGCGGCACTGCTTTGGGTGCCGATATCTGCGATGCTTATAAGAGGGCTTATGCGGCAGACCCCTTGTCCGCTTATGGCGGCATAGTGGGCTTGAACAGGGAAGTCGATGCTGCCACAGCGCAGGAAATGACGCAGACTTTTTTGGAAGCCGTGATCGCACCTTCTTTTTCTGACGAGGCTTTGCAGGCCTTGTCCGCAAAGAAGAATCTGCGTGTTTTGGCTTGCGGCGATCTTGCCCAAAGTGGTGCCTCTCTCGATATCAAATCGGTTAATGGTGGCTTTTTGCTGCAGGAATGTGATGCGGCTGATATGAAATATAATGAACTGAAAGTTGTCAGCAAACGCCAGCCTACGGAAGATGAGATGGCGGAGCTGCTTTTTGCTTGGGATGTGGTCAAGCATGTCAAATCCAATGCCATCGTTGTGACCAAAAACCGACAAACACTGGGTGTGGGTGCTGGCCAAATGAACAGGGTTGGTTCTGCCAACATCGCTTTTGCCCAAGGTGGAGAGAACTGCAAGGGTGCGGTTCTCTCATCAGATGCCTTCTTCCCATTCCGCGATACCGTGGATGCAGCAGCGGCGGCCGGAATAACGGCGATCATCCAGCCGGGTGGCTCCGTCCGTGATGAGGAAAGTATTACAGCGGCCGATGAGCATGGCATGGCACTGGTCTTTACCGGCATGAGGCATTTCAAACATTAAAAATGGAGGTAAAATCATGAAGGTATTGGTGGTTGGCGGCGGCGGCCGCGAGCATGCTTTGGTCTGGAAGATTGCCCAAAGCCCCAAGGTTGATAAAATATTCTGCGCTCCCGGTAATGCCGGCATTGCAGAGCAGGCGCAGCTGGTGCCCATTGCCGCAGAGGATATAGATGGTCTGGTGGCCTTTGTCTGTGATAATGATATCGATTTGACAGTCATCGGACCGGAAGCGCCTTTGGCGGCCGGTCTCAGTGACAGATTGAGGGCCATGGGCAAAAACGTATTTGGTCCCAGCCAAAGGGCTGCTGCTGTGGAGAGTTCTAAGGAAGTGGCTAAAGAGCTGATGGCAAAGTATAAAATCCCGACAGCCGATTATGCCGTTTTTACGGAAGCCGAGGCGGCCATCGCTTATATCAAAAAGCAGGGTGCCCCGATTGTGGTAAAAGCCGATGGTTTGGCAGCCGGTAAAGGGGTCATAGTGGCCATGGAAGAAGAAACGGCCATCGATGCCGTTAAAGATATGTTGGAAGGCAATGCTTTCGGCGCGGCCGGCCAGCGTGTGGTCATAGAGGAATTTCTTGATGGAGAGGAAGTCAGCATACTGGCTTTTTGTGATGGTGAAATCATCGTGCCCATGGTTTCTTCCCAAGACCACAAGCGGGCCTATGACGGCGATGCCGGACCAAATACTGGCGGTATGGGCGCTTATTCACCGGCACCGGTCTATACACCGCAGCTGGCGGCTGTGGTGAAAAAAGAGATCTTGGCCAAAAGCGCCGAAGCTTTAGTGGCGGAAGACAGATATTATCAGGGTGTGCTTTATGTGGGTCTGATGATAACTGATAAAGGGCCGAAGGTGCTGGAATACAATGCTCGCTTCGGCGACCCGGAAACTCAGGCTGTTCTCATGCGTCTGAAAACGGATCTTATCGATATAATCGAGGCCATACAGCAGGGCAAATTAGCAGAAATCGATATAGAATGGTATGATGAAGCAGCCGTATGTGTGGTAGTGGCTGCCGGAGGTTATCCCGGGTCCTATCGCAAAGGTGATGCTATCAGCGGCCTTGATGCAGCTTCTGCCACAGACGCAGTGGTCTTTCATGCCGGTACGGCCTTAAAAGACGGCCAAGTGGTCTCTAATGGTGGTCGAGTTCTGGGCGTGACTGCATTAGGTTCTGATATTGCCCAAGCTATCAAAAATACTTATGCCGCTGTGGATAAGATCAGTTTTGCCGATTGCTTTTGCCGACGTGATATAGGTTATAGAGCGTTGCGGCGTTAATAAAATAAATATTTTATCAACCGTCCGAGTTTTTCCCGGGCGGTTTTTTTGTGCATAAATATGGCAGAAGTAGGCAATCTAGATAAAAGTAGATTATGGAGGTAGCTATGCTCAGTAGGCACCTGGAAAAGAATATCAGCGCCATACAGGAAAAGCTCGGGGGCAGTCCCGATATAATTTTGAGGCGTTTTACTGTGGCCGGCCGGCTTAAGGCAGCTATTTTTTTTGTTGAAGGCATGGTGGATAAACAAATCATGGCTGAAAATGTGTTGGAGCCCTTGATGAACCTGTCTCCCAAAGCCCGTATGGATATAGATAGCTTGGAAAATGCTGTAATTACCACCGGCAATGCCAAAAGAGAAGCGGATATTACTACTATTACTACAGCTATGCTGTCCGGTCTTTTGATTATTTTTATTGATGGCGCCAAAGAAGCTATAATCATAGATATTATAAAATGGGAGAAAAAGAGCATCAGCGAACCGGAAACAGATATGGTGGTTCGCGGCCCGCGTGAAGGGTTTTGCGAAACTTTGCGCATCAATATGACACTGCTTCGGCGCAAGATACATCACCCCGACCTGACTTTTGAGCTGAGCAAGATAGGAAGATATAGTAATACCGATATAGCAATCGTTTATATTAAAAGTATTGTGCATCAGGATGTTTTGCAAGAAGTGCGCAGTCGATTATCGGACATAGATATCGACGCGATATTGGAGTCCGGCTATATAGAACAGCTGATAGAGGATCATCCGCTGTCAATTTTCCCTACGATTGGCAATACGGAAAAACCGGATGTGATGGCTGCAAAAATGCTGGAAGGACGAGTGGGTATTTTAGTGGACGGTACTCCTATTGCACTGACTGTTCCCTTGCTATTTATAGAATCCTTCCAAAGTCCGGAGGATGACTATTCTCGTTTTTATTATGTATCGCAAAATCGTATAATCAGATATCTTGCCTTCATTATAAGCACGATAATCCCCGGTCTTTATGTGGCAATCACGGATTACCATCAGCAGTTTATACCCAGCAAATTGTTATTGACAATGGCTGCGGCCCAGGAGGATAATCCTTTTTCTACTGGCTTTAGTGTGCTGTTGATGATATTGACCTATGAGATATTGCGAGAGGCCGGCGTGCGTTTGCCAAAACCTATCGGTCAGTCTGTCAGTATTGTGGGTGCTATTGTCATGGGCGATGCGGCGGTATCGGCCGGTCTGATATCAGCGCCTGTCTTGATAGTGGTGGCAACATCAATTATTTCTTCTTTTGTTATTTACCCATTGATGGGCGCCGGCAGTATTTTGCGCATAACCTTCCTGCTGGCTGGTTGGATTATGGGCGGTTTGGGTATTATTACCGTTTTTCTAGTGGAAATGCTTTATCTGGCCTCTATGCGCTCTTTTGGCGTGCCATACCTCAGCCCTATTGCACCGATTGGTAAGGAGGAACTTGGCAATTCCTTCATTAGATTGCCTATGTGGATGCTAGAAAAAAGGCCTAAATTGCTAAGTCTTAACCGGCGTAGGATGAAGCGCAATATAAAAATGAAGTATTTTAAAAAAGAGAAATAGTAAAGGTGTCAGGCCATGATAAAAAAATTAGGTATAGTCTTTTTAATCTTTTGTCTGCTCTTGACCCCTTTTTTAGGTGGTTGCTGGGATAAACGTGAATTGCAGAATATAGGCGTTGTGCATAGTTTTGGTCTGGATTTGATACCGGAAGAAGAGAGGCAAAATGATGAAGGCATATTGGTGACAGTGGAAATTGTCGATGTTCTGACAGGTACCGGGCTTGAAGGCAGTAAAATATTCAGCGCCAGTGGGCAGACGGTTTTAGACGCTATGCGTAACCTTTCTAATAAAATGGAAAGGCAATTATTTGTAGGCATTTGCAAGGAATTGGTGCTGGGGAAAAGCATTGTGGATGATGGAGCCAACAAATATATCGACTATTTTTACCGTGATGAAAACATTGATAATAATATATATATAAATGTAGCCCAAGGTGCAGCCAAAGATTTGATGAATGGCCAAAGCGGGATTACTTCCTTTTCCAGCATTGGTCGCATGGATATGCTGGATCATCAAAAACAGAACAGTACCGGTAAGATAAACTCAATTACTTTGTCTAAATATGTACAAAGAATACTAAAGGATAAACAGGCCGTTATTCTGCCTATGGCCGGATTGTTCCCTGCCGAAGATACACAGCAGACACAGGATCCATCTAAACAGGGCGGCGGTGCGCAAATTAAGGGTAATAAACAAAGTGCGCAGGGTTCAGGAGCTTCACAGCGTGAAGGGGAAAAAAGTCAAGCTAAGCAAAACGTTTATTTTATTGGCATGGCGGTTTTGGATGATAATGGCCGGTTTGTTGATACTCTGATGGATCATGACGAACAACTGGGCACATTGATATGGCAGGGTAAATCAGTTGATTTTATCCTGCCGATCGATACAGGGGAGAATGGCAGCAAGCTTGGCCTAGAGATAATTCGCTTTAACCTTTCTAAAAAATGGCGGCAAACGGAGCAAGGTTTGAAATTAGAAGCAGAGCTTCATGTAACCGGGAATTTCATGGAAGAACTAGGCCCGTCCAGCAGCTATGCCACCATAAAAGACAATGTCAAGCTCAATGAGATTTGCTCTAAAACGCTGGAAAATATATTGCAAAAATCCTGGCAAAAAGCATTACAATTGGAGCAGGATTATCTGCTGGCCGGGGACAGCATGTATAAGTATAAAAATAAGCTGTGGCAAAGTGTAAAAAATGATTGGCCGGCGGCCATGCGTGATGTCGAATTAGAAATAACAGTAAAAAGCAAAATTAGTTTTCTCAGCAATTATAATAATTCTATATGGAAAATCGATCTAACCAACCATCCATACAAATAAATATCCAAGGAAAACAGCTATGGTGAAAAATAATTTTAGGCTATCAAATTTGCAAGCAATGTTTTTGATTGCCAGCATACCCCTGGGTTCGGTGCTCGGTCTAACTTCATCAGGACAGATGATGGGCCATAATATTTGGGTACCAATGGTCATCAGCATCGGCGGCGGGTTTTTGCTTGCTTTATTAATAAAAGATATTATCCTTCTTTATCCCGGTAAAGATCTGGCTCAAATTTTTGAAAGTTCTTTTGGCTCTGTGGGGAAAATAGGTGCTTTTATTTGCTTTGCCAATATATTATTGGCCTTTTCTTTTCATGTTTTATGCGGTGTCTATTTCTTGAACTTTGTCGGGATGTATCATACGCCCGTTTATGTTTTTGCTTTAATAATGATCGCTATCAGTTCTATTGCCGCTTATTATGGACTAGAGGTCATTGCCCGCATCAGTATATTGTTAATATTAACCTTCTTTGTTGTTTTTGCCATCGATAATATATTTTTGATTTCCATGGCTGATTTTGAGAATTTGTTACCGATCGGGCCTTTGGATCCATTGGTTACGACCATGGTTTCCCTTACGCTTTTTGCCGGGCAGTTTGGTATTTTATTATTAGCCTTAATTATTGCACCGCAAATTAAAGACCAAAGCAAGATCACAAAGACCATCTTTTGGGGATTAATAATTTCCGCAACATATTTTATTTTAAATATTATACGTACTATCGCAGCGATGGGGGATGAGCTTCTTTTACATTATTATCCTCTTTTGCATCTGCTGAGAATGGTCACTTGGCATACTTCTTATGCTCGCATCGATTTGGGCGGCATATTAATAGTATTGACTATATCTTTCCTGCTATTAATGTTCTGCAATTTCTCTCTTGCCTATCTCGGCGGCTATTTTTTAAAAAAAGATTATCGCAAAGTTATTTTGCCTTTGGCCATAGTTGAATTTGTTATTTTTTGTATATTGATAGGGTCCAATATTTATGAAAGAGTAAATGTTTTGTGTTATGTCAATTTAGCAATTACTATGCTGATATTAGTTTTGCTGATTAGCGTCGACCTGCGTGGCCGATATCTGAAAAAGCGCAAAATCGGCCCATAAAAAGAGGAAAGTCTTCATCAATGGGGAATTTAACAATCTAAAGCGATAAAGAACCCAAGGGGTGATGATGATGACTTTTGAAAGCAAGCTTAAAAGTGCTGATTTGGATGCTTTGTTCGCGGCAATTTTAGCTTTAGAAAATGAAGAGGAATGTTACAGGTTTTTTGAGGATATAGCAACTATTTCCGAGGTTAAGGCCCTGGCACAGCGTTTTTTGGTGGCAAAAATGCTGATGGCGGATGAAACATACACTTTTATCGCACAAAAGACCGGTGCCAGCACTGCAACTATAAGCCGGGTGAACAGATCGCTCAATTACGGAGCGGATGGATATAAGCTAATCTTAAAAAGGCTTGAGAAATAAAAAGGAGGGCGCTTCCTTGCAGATTATTCCCGTCATCGATTTACGTTCAGGTCGTTGTTCCAGGGCTGCGGATGACAGCAATCCGCTTTTGCCGAAGCTTTTCAGCCAGGATCCGCTAGAACAAGCTGTTATCTTTAAAAATCTGGGAGTGAGTGCCTTACATATAGTGGATTTGGACGGAGTTTTCTGTGGCAGCCCCCGCGCCTTGGACACAGTCAAAAAAATCGTTTTCGCTACAGGTCTGTCTATACAAATATCTGGGGGCTATCATAATATGGATGCTGTCGTTTTGGCTGCAAAGGCCGGGGCCCATAGGATAGTGCTGACCACGGCGGCTGTTCGCACACCGCAGCTGGTCAAAAACGCAGCCGAGCTTTTTGCCGACAAGATAGCCGTCGGTATCGACGCTAAAGATGGCATTGCCGCCATCGAAGGCTGGGAATATACGGTTGATAAAGATGTTTTTACATTGGCCGCGGAGATTAAGGAGCTGGGTGTAAAGAGCATCATCTATAATGATATCAATCGTACCGGCCGCCTGTGCGAGCCCGATTATAGCACCATTGCCCGCCTCTGCAATGATTATGACATCTCGGTGACAGTTTGCGGCGGCATCGGTTCTATTGCCAGTATGCAAAAGCTGCGTGATTTGGGTGTTGAAGGAGTTTTAGTGGGCAAAGCCATTTACAGCGGCGAGTTGGATCTGGAATTGGCCTTAACTACTTTGGCCTAAAAAAACTTTTTATAGACAGCCCGCAAGAGGGCTGTCTTTTTATATTCTTTGCTCATAAGGTCTGGTTTTTACAAAGGAAAAACCTTATATTTAGCGAATTTTAAACAGAATAGCTGAAACGGAGAGGAAAATGAATAATCTTAATCAAGAACAGTTAAATGCTATTACTAGCAAAGATAAAGCTATCCTGGTGCTGGCTGGCGCCGGCAGCGGCAAAACTCGTGTGCTGGTAGAGCGCATCCGTCATTTGATCAAGCAAGAGGGGGTCTCCCCCTTTTCTATCATGGCTGTGACCTTCACCAATAAAGCGGCCAAGGAGATGAAGGAGCGCTTATCTGATATTTATAGTCCCAATATGTGGATAGGCACATTCCATTCTATTTGCGCCAAGCTTCTGCGCATAGAGCATAGGTATGTGCCTTTCCAGCGCAATTTTGTCATATATGATAGTGATGACAGCCGCAGCCTGCTGAAAAAAGCCATGCTGCATCTAGGTATAGACAGTAAAAAATATACGCCGCAGGCCATGGCTTACCTGATCAGCGATGCCAAGAACAAGCTGATAAACCCCCGCGATATGGCGGATCAGGCGGAAAATGAATATGAGGAAAATGTGGCTAAGCTGTACTTTGAATATCAAAAAAGGCTGCGCGAGAATAATGCGCTGGATTTTGATGATATTATGGTCGAGGCCTTACATCTGTTGCAGCAATATGAAGCCGTGCGGCAAAAATATCAACAGCGTTTTCAGCATATTTTGGTTGATGAATATCAGGACACCAACCATTGCCAATATCATCTGATCAAGCTTTTGCATGGGCACGATGGCCACCTTTTCGTGGTGGGCGACCCCGATCAATCGATCTATGGCTGGCGCGGCGCCGATATCAAAAATATCTTAGATTTTGAGCGCGATTATCCTGATTGTCAAGTCATCAAACTGGTAGAAAATTATCGTTCCACCCAGAATATACTTTCTGCCGCCAACAGCGTGATTGCTCATAATAAAAACCGCAAACAAAAGGAATTGTTCAGCCATAAGGGAGATGGCGCCAAAATCTGCTTCCACCTGGCCAAGACCGATAAAGAGGAAAGCGCTTTTATCTTAAAAACTATAAATGATTTGATTATGGAGGGCTATGCTTATCGCGATATAGCTGTCCTTTATCGAACTCATAGTCAAAGCCGTTTGCTGGAGGATGCCTTCATCCGCTATAATTTACCTTATCGCATTTTCGGCGGCATCCGCTTTTATGAGCGTAAAGAGGTCAAAGATAGCATTGCTTATCTGCGGGCCATTGCCAATCCCTTGGATAAAGAGGCACTATCGCGCATCTATAATGTACCTAGAAGAGGTATAGGAAAAACCACCTGGGATAAAATATTAAATGCAGCTGAAGCCAGAAATTGCGGCATTTTTGATCTTATGCAGGATATAGACAACATACCGGCTCTGCATGCTGGCACCAGGAAGTGCTTGCGGGATTTTGCTCAGCTGTTTGCGGACTTGTGGGCTTTACGGCAAAGCGATCTTTCCTTGGCGACCCTTTTGCGCTATATTTGGCAGCAAAGCGGTTATAAAGACGCTCTATTGGCTGAAATAGGCGGCGACGAA
>CAYRML010000020.1:0-16720 GCA_964425485.1 uncultured Peptococcaceae bacterium
TGCCTTTGATTATGAGACTTATCTGAAACGTAATGGCATAGAAGGCTCTGTTAGTGCGGCTTTTGGTGGTCAGGTGCAAAAGACGGGGAAAAGAGGAGGCAATTTGTTTTTGCACTTTTCCTCGGATATAAGTTTACGTTTTGAGGCGGCCTTGTCTTATTTGCCGCAAGATCAGCAAAATTTGATCAAAGGTGTCTTTTTGGGCGAAAAAGCTGGGCTTTCCGATTCCGATAAAAGATTGTTATCGCAGACCGGGATCATGCATGCCTTTTCTGTTTCCGGCCTCCATGTGGGTTATATTATCTTGTTCGGCCTGATGATTTTTGGCACAAGCAGAAAGAATCGCTGGCTACGACTGGCCATTATCAGCTTTCTTATAATATTCTATGTTTCTTTGACGGGCCTCAATCCGCCGATCATCAGGGCTTCGCTGATGGGTATAGTCGGTTTATTGGCATTTTCTTTGGATCGGAAGGCCGACACCTATACATCATTGGCCATTTCCGCCGCTTTCTGTCTTTTATGGAGGCCTTTGTTGATCTTTGATGCCGGTTTTCAGCTTTCTTTTGTTGCAGTGTTCGGCATTTTATATCTGGCACCGCTATTTTATAAGGTTTTGCCCGGCAGTGGCTTTATCAACCGCGCTTTCGCTGTGACATTTGCTGCCTGCCTGGCCACAATACCGCTGGTTGCCTACTATTTTTATCTGTTGTCTTTTGCTGCTATGTCTGTGTCACCGATTTTGGTGCTTTTGATCGGTGTGGTAGTAATTTTGGCTTTTATCAGTTGCATTTTCTCTATCTTTTCCTTGGTTTTGGCTGTTTTGCCTCTGGCTGTGGGTGGCTGGATCATGGAATTTGTCTATAATCTGGCCACTTGGATTGGTTCCTGGCCTATCAGTTATGTGCCTGTAGCCAGGCCTGCCATCTGGGCCATAGTACTTTTTTATGTAGTTTTGCTGCTCTTGCCGCCGCTATTAGCCAAAAAAGGCCGCTGGCCGGTTTGGCTTATAATCTTACTCTTGCTTTTACTTTTGATCTCCCCTTTCGGCAAGCAAAGCGATAATTCCCAATATTTTGCCGATGTGGCTGGCAGGGCCGGAGTGATGGAAGTTACATTCATCGATGTCGGCCAAGGAGACAGCGCCTTGGTGGTGACGCCGAGAGGTCATTATATACTTATTGATGGTGGCGGCAAGCTCAATGACGGTAAATGGATCGGGGAAAAGGTGCTTTTGCCCTATTTGCAAAGCAGGGGTGTCAAGGAGCTGGATTTGGTCATTTGCAGTCATCCGCATGACGACCATATTTCCGGCTTGTTGACGGCCATAGAAAATTTAGGCACAGAAGCTTTGATGACTGCGGATGCTTTTGCCGACGTAGAGCTGCAAAAACAGTTAGAGGCCGAGGCCGGGCTGGCAGGGGCAAAAATTATTTATGTGGCGGCAGGGGAAAAGTATCTGGTGGAAGAAGATTTGTACCTAACGGTATTTGCTCCTTATAAAGGGCAAAGTTATGATGATGATTCCGCCAATAAAGGCTCAGTGGTAGCCAAATTGAGCTATTATGATATCGATTTTCTCTTTACCGGCGATCTGGAGGGCGATAATTTGGATGCTTTATCTGAGCAGCCTGTGGATGCCGAGGTGCTGAAGCTGCCTCATCATGGCAGCCGCAGCAGCTTCGATACCGATTTTTATAAAAAGGTGGCGCCAAAAGTCGTGGTCATCAGTGTGGGAGAAAATAATTCTTATGGCCATCCGGCATCCGTGGTCACGGATTATTTTAAGCAAAAATCCATCCCCATATATCGCACGGATTTGCATGGCGGCATCAGTTTTTTCAGCGACGGTTATGCTCTGGAAGTGCAGACGGTGGAATAGGAGGTCTTATGCGCCAATTTTTTAACAGCGTCCAACAAGGAATTGTCAGCCCGGTTTATCTTTTTTATGGCTCGCAGGAGCTGTTGAAAAGCGAGGCCATTTCTGCCTTGAGTAAATTTGTCGAGCCTGAAGGAAATAATTGGAATGTGGAGTATTTCGATGGTGACAAAATATCAGCGGCAGAAATAGTAAATGCGGCTTCTACCGCGCCATTTTTTGCCCAAAGGAGGCTGATCGTGGTTAAGGATGTGCCTTGGCTTTCCGCTAAAACGGCCAGGCTGGAATCCGCTGACGAGAACAAGCAGGATTTTCTGGAGCCGTTTTTGCGCTATATTGAGAATCCTGTCGGCGGCAATATATTGGTCCTGACGGTAAAAGGCGAGGTTGATAAAAGAAGAAAAATCATCAAAGCTTTGCAAAAAGCCGGCCGCGTGATTAAATTTGCGGATTTAGACCAAAACAAGCTGATGATTTGGCTAAAAAGGCGTTTTGCCGAGAATGGACATAAATCCAGCAACGAGGCCTTGGAATATCTTACGCTGGTGGCCGGTAATGATTTAGCTTTTTTAGCCAATGAGGTGGATAAAATCAGCCTTTATTGTGCGGATAAAGCACAGGTGGAATTAGCGGATGTGGAGGCGGTGGCCAGCCGGGGTGCGATGCTGCAAATATTCAGCCTCATCGATGCCGTGGCCGATAAAGAGGCGGAAAAGAGCCTTATTCTCTATCAGGAGATGGTCAAACAAGGGGAAGCAGAACAGAAAATTCTGTCTATGCTGGGCAAGCAGATGCGTGATATGCTGGCAGTCAGCGAATTACAGAAACAGGGGCTCTCCTCGGCGCAGATTGCCAGCCAACTGAAATTGCATCCTTATGTGGCTCGGAAATGCGCGGAAAAAGGGCGCAGATTTTCCCGCAGTCAATTGATGCGGGCAATGGAGCTACTTTTAGCCGCCGACATTGCGAATAAAAGCGGACAAGGCGACCTGGATGCTCTGCTGCAAATGGCTATTATTCGCATTTGCGCCTTTTAAACAAATACTTGCATTTTTTTAAAAGGCATGGTACAATAAATTTTGTCTGTTTATGTTAATAATTTTAAATTTATATAATTTCTGCCTGAGGAGGTGAAAATATTCCGAATATCAAATCAGCTAAAAAACGTGTCTTGGTGGCCGAAACCCGTCGCCAAAGAAACGCGATCGTTAAATCTCAAATCAAAACTCAAATCAGAAAATATGATGAAGCTGTTGCCAGCGGTGATAGAGAACAGGCTCAGGCTCAATTGGTGCAATCCATCAAGACTTTGGACAAATCCGCTTCTAAGGGTGTGCTCAGCAAAAACTGCGCCGCCAGGAGAAAATCCAACCTTTATAAAGCCTTCAATCAAATGTAGTTTTTTAAGACTTTTGCCTTGGCAAGGGTCTTTTTTTTCTACCTGCGACATAATTATTTTTCGGAGGTAGAAATGGCTAATAGTAGAACTTTTTTCAAGCGTATACATAACAAAGACAAAAAACCGGCAGTATTGATCCTGGCAGTATTGATCATGCTCTTTTTTTTCGTTATGGGCAATTTGGCCAACAGCGATTTTTTTTGGCGCTCCGTGCTGACGGACAATAATCAGCGGATCTTACTTTGTCATATCCCTTTTTCTACCGCTTCTAAGCAAGAGGAGGGGATTTTTACTGCTTTTTTGCATAGGATCAGTTCCCCCGATTATTTTTTTAGCGCCTCCGCCGGCGCTTTTGCTCAATCACTGCCCGATACTTTGCCCACAAACGATTCCCAGCCGCCTTTGGCCACGGCCTCCGCACCACTGATCGAAGAAGCTAAGGAAGAGCAAACAAAGCCTTTGACTTCCGAGCCTTTGGTGGGTATCTATTGTACTCATAGTGCGGAAAGCTATATACCAACCAGTGGTCAGGGCAGTACTTCCGGCAAAAACGGCGGCGTTTATCAGGTGGCTAAATCTATACAGGCGGCTTTGGCCGAAAAAGGCATAAGCGCAGTCGTTTGCGATACCATACATGATTACCCCAATTGGAAGCTGTCTTATCAAAATTCTCTGGCCAGCATGAAAAAGCTCAAAGGACAATATCCTTCTATCGAAATTTTTATCGATGTGCATCGGGACAGCGCTGTTGAAAATATCAGCACCGTGACGAAAGTTGATGGTGAAAAAGTTGCGCGTTTGATGTTAGTGGTCGGCAGCAACCAGCGCTTGCAGCATGATAACTGGAAGCAGAACTTGGCCTTTTCCCAAAAGATCGGCGCCCTGCTCGATCGGCAATATCCCGGGCTTTTACGTGATGTGAGAGTGCAAAGCGGCCGCTATAACCAGCATTTTTCCACCAAGGCCATACTGGTGGAATTCGGTTCTACGGAAAATACGCAGGGGCAGGCACAAAAATCGGCCTATCTTTTTGCCGATATTGTCAGCCAGGTCTTGCGGGAAGCAGAATAAAAAACAGCCTCTTGTCACATAATAACAGCGGAGGCGGCTATGAAAGTATTTTTCATATCAATATTGATTTTGGCTGGCTTTTTGCTGGGGCTTAATGCCACCGCGGCCGGCATGCATAGTCTGTTGCCGGATGCACCCGACAAAGTTATTGGTTTTTCCTGGCAAGATGGCGAGCTGACTGCACAAATTTTACAATATGAATATCATTTTCGCTGAAATTGGATTTAAAACTTTCTTTTATTCCTAAAAGAGAGTTTTATTTTTTACCATTTGTCGCGAAAAAAAGCATACAATGTCAGCATGAAGTATGCTATAATAACTTGATAGTTATATCAGTTTCGCAAAGGATATTTTGTGTATGGAAAGTTCACAGAAACATAAAGTGGCAAAAGCCGCGGGTTTTATTATGGCCACCATGGTGATTTCCCGCATTCTTGGCTATTTGCGTGATGTGTTTATCTATAATCAATTCGGACAAAATCGCATCACAGATGCTTATAATGCGGCTTTTTCCGTACCGGATTTTATCTATACCATTTTAGTCGGCGGCACTTTAAGCTCTGTTTTTATCCCTGTTTTTTCTTCCTATGTGGCTACTAAACGGGAAAAAGAGGGTTGGGAAGTTGCCAGCATCGTCACTAACTGGGTTATGATCTTTTTGGCGATTTTGCTGGCATTTGGCTATATTTTTACGCCGCAGCTGATTAACTTTTTGGTGCCGGGCTTTGATGCCGAGGCTCAATTGATGGCTGTTCGCCTGACCCGCATTATGTTCCTCCAAGTTATTTTCCTGTCTTTCGCCGGGATTTCCATGGGTATTCTTAATTCTTATAAAAATTTTACGGCGCCTTCCATTGGCTCCGTCGCTTATAATTTGGGTATTATCGTTGGCGGTGTGACCTTGTCGATTCCTATTGAAGCCATTTGGCCCGGTTATGGCATTGCCGGCTTCTCTATCGGCGTGGTTATCGGTGCGGCTTTGTATTTCTTGGTGCAGGTGCCGTCGCTGAAAAAAATCGGTTTTACCTATCATCCCAGTTTGAATATCCATCATCCGGCTGTGAAGCAGATATTAATCCTGCTGGTTCCGGTTTTGATCGGACTTTCTGCCAGCCAGATCAATCTTTTCGTCAACCAAAATCTGGCCTCCACTTTATCCGATGGTTTGGTTTCCGCCCTGCGTACCGGCCAGCGCATCATGCAATTGCCTATCGGCATTTTCGCGATTTCTATCGCTGTTGCCGTTTTCCCGACTTTGACGACACATGTAGCCAGGGAGGAGATTCGAGAATTTAAAAATGCCGTTTCCCTGGGGTTACGCGCTGTGGTTTTTGTTACTTTGCCGGCGGCTGTGGGACTGGCTGTTTTGCGTGTTCCAGTCATCCGCTTTATGTTTGAATTCAAAGGCGGTCAATTTACTGAAGTTTCGACAGCGGCGACGGCAGAGGCCTTGCTCTTCTATTGCATCGGTTTGGTGGGCTATGCGACAATTTTTGTCCTTAGCCGTACCTTTTATTCCTTAAAAGATACAAAAACGCCGGTGGCCATGTCTGTGCTGTCTATTGTTATAAATATTATTTTTAGTTTATTACTCTTAGGACCTATGCAGCAAGGTGGCCTGGCACTGGCCTATTCAATTGCCGGTATTGCTAATATGGTGCTGTTATTATTATTCTATAAACGCAAGATGGGCAATATCGGGGCTTCGGTTATGCTAAAATCATTCAGCAAAATGGCTGTTGCCGTTGCCATCATGGCGGCGGCGGTTATTGTATTGCTGAATCTTTTCGAGTTCAATTTGGATATGAGTAATAAGTGGCTACAAATTGTGGAACTGCTGCTGACTATTGGTGTGGGCGGCGGCATATATTTCCTCATCACATATTTATGGAAAATGGAGGAATCCAGCCTGGTGATAGATATCATGAAGAAAAAATTGGGCAGACGGAAACGCCTGGGTAATACAGAAGGAGGAGTTTGATGAGCAAACAGGAAAAAATACGCAATTTTTGCATCATAGCCCATATCGATCATGGCAAATCAACTTTGGCCGACCGACTTCTGGAGTTTACGCATGCTGTTTCCCAAAGAGAGATGTCCGCACAGATACTAGATTCTATGGATTTGGAAAGGGAGCGCGGTATAACTATCAAATTGCAGGCCGTGCGGCTTAATTATACGGCCGCCGATGGTAAAGATTATATACTTAACCTGATCGATACCCCTGGCCATGTCGATTTTAATTATGAGGTTTCCCGTTCTTTGGCGGCCTGTGAAGGAGCTTTGCTGGTGGTTGACGCTGTGCAGGGCATTGAGGCGCAGACTTTGGCCAATGTCTATATGGCCGTGGAACATGATTTGGAGATAATCCCCGTCATCAATAAGATCGATTTGCCGGGTGCTGATCCCGAAGGTGTAAAAAAGCAGATAGAAGATGTGATCGGACTGGATGCTTCTGAGGCTATTCTGGCTTCTGCCAAGACCGGCGAAGGCACGGCGGAGATTTTGGAGGCTATTGTGCATAAAATACCGCCACCGCATGGTGATGAGCAGGCGCCGCTTTCCGCTTTGATTTTTGATTCCCATTTTGATGCTTATAGAGGCTCTATCCCTTATATCCGTGTGGTGGATGGAGAATTGAAAAAAGGCATGAAAATTCGCATGATGAATGTGGGCAGCGAAATGGAAGTTGTGGAGCTGGGAGTTTTTATGCCGGCGGCCAAACAGGTGGATAAACTATCAGCTGGGGAAGTGGGCTATCTGACGGCCAGTATTAAAAATATCAAGGATACGCAGGTCGGCGATACCGTGACTGATGCTGATAATCCGACTCCTTTTCCCCTGCCGGGTTATCGCAACGCTACCCCTATGGTTTTCTGCGGACTCTATCCCATTGAAAATAATGATTATGGGGATCTGAAGGACTCTTTGGAAAAATTGCAGCTTAATGATGCTTCCTTGATCTTCGAACCGGAAAAATCAATTGCTTTGGGCTTCGGTTTCCGCTGCGGATTTTTAGGCCTTTTGCATATGGAGATCATCAGGGAACGTTTGGAGCGGGAGTATGGGCTGGATCTTTTGATCACGGCGCCCAGCGTCAATTATCGGGCCACCAAAACCAATGGCGAGGTGGTTTATGTTGACAATCCCATCAATCTGCCCGGGGCTAATGAGCTGGCCATGGTCGAGGAGCCCTATGTTAAAGCCACCATCATGGTTCCCAGCGAATTTATCGGTACCGTCATGGAGATCGCCAGGGAAAAAAGGGGCACATTCATCAACATGGAATATATCACGCCCACGCGGGTTATGATGCTGTATGATCTGCCTTTGTCGGAAATCATTTATGATTTCTTTGACCAGCTTAAATCGCGCACCAGAGGCTATGCCTCGCTGGATTATGAATTGGCCGGCTATAAGCAATCCAAGCTGGTCAAGCTGGATATTTTGGTCAATGACCAGATCGTTGATGCCTTGTCCTGCATTGTCCATGCTGACAAAGCCTATTATCGCGGGCGAGCACTGGTGGTAAAATTGCGCAGCCTCATTCCTCGGCAAATGTTTGAGGTGCCGATACAGGCTGCTTTGGGTAATAAAGTTATTGCCCGGGAGTCGGTCAAGGCTCTGCGTAAAAATGTGCTGGAAAAATGCTATGGTGGTGACATTACACGCAAGCGCAAGCTTTTGGAAAAGCAGAAAGAAGGCAAAAAGCGCATGAAGCAGGTCGGCAATGTGGAAATACCGCAGGAGGCTTTTATCGCTGTTTTGGAAATCGAATGAGAAAAGAGGCTTTTTATGGTTTTTCGGGCCTTATATGTGCATATACCTTTTTGTTTGGCCAAGTGTCAATATTGTGATTTTGTTTCTTTCAGAGCCGACGACAAACTGTCGGCTCTACCTCAATATAAGGATCTTTTATTGCGGGAAGCTGATTTTTGGACGGATGAGCAAATGGCGGCTATAGAAACTGTCTACATTGGCGGCGGCACGCCCACAGTACTGGATGTGGACGATCTGGCCGAGCTGATTTCTTATCTTAAGCAGCGCTGTCGGCTTGCTGATGAGGCGGAGATCACCGTGGAATGCAACCCGGCCACGGTGGATGCCGCCGCTCTTTATCGCTTGCGGCAAAGCGGCGCTAACCGCTTGTCTGTAGGCGTGCAGAATTTTCATGATGCAGTTTTGCGCTCCATGGGTCGTATGCATACGGTCTCTGATGCCATGCGCATCATAGAGGATGCTAGAGCAGCAGGATTTACTAATATAAGTATTGATCTTATGTCCGGATTGCCGGGCCAGACGGTGGATGATTGGCTTTGGCAGCTGAACACAGCAACAGATTTACAACCGCAGCATATTTCTCTCTATGGACTCTCTTTGGCTGAGGATAGTGCTTGGGGTAAGGCGGCTGCCGGCGGACTGTTATCCCTGCCATCTGAAGAAGAATGCGCAATGATGATGGCTGCCGGCCATGATTTTTTGCTGGAAGCGGGATTCGAACATTATGAAATAGCCAATTTTGCCCGTCCCGGATATTATTCCCGCCATAATATGGCCTATTGGCAGAGGCTTGATTATTTGCCTTTGGGAGTGGCCGCCGCCGGTATGTGCGGAAACAGACGCTGGCTTAACCATCAAGACCTGGCCTTATATGAGCGGTCTGTGCTGGCCGGGCAAAAGCCAGTGGGTGAAGAGGAATTTTTGACGTCAGAGCAAGTCATCTCCGAAGCCGTGTTTTTGGGGCTGCGTTTGCTTGATGGTATTGACCTGCGGCAGTTTTCGGCCCTTTATGGGGTTGACCTGGAAGAAAAATTTGCGGCCTCCATTACAAAAATGCGGCAAATGCAGCTGTTGGAGCTGGGAGAAGACTGTTTGCGTTTGAGCGCAAAGGGCCGGCTTTTAGCTAATGAGGTCTTTATGGCTTTTGTCTGAGAGATGCTATCTGAAAGATACTATTAGGCGGAGATTTTCTTAGAAAAAGCTGCCAATTCTACTTGACAAAATAGGTAAAAGAAGGTATTCTATTGTTAGCACTCACCGGATGAGAGTGCTATTAAAAAGAGGTGATCCCCTATGGATGAGAGGAAAAAGCAAATATTGCATGCCATCATCAAGGATTATATATCCACGGCAGAGCCTGTGGGCTCCAGAGCTGTGGCCAAAAAATACAATCTGGGCGTTTCCCCGGCCACTATCAGAAATGAAATGTCTGATTTGGAGGATTTGGGCTATATCGAACAGCCGCATACCTCCGCCGGTCGCCGGCCTTCCAACAAAGGATATCGTTATTATGTTGACAGCCTGATGGAAAAAGAGGCTCTGGATAAAAAGAGCATAGCCGACATTCGCCAATTTTTGTCTCATCAATTGAGCGAAATAGATTTTTTCATGCGCCAATGCTGTCAGATGATTTCTCATCTGACGAATTATACGGCTATCGTATCTTTGCCGCAAGCAGGTAAAGGCAAATTGGAAAAGATCCAATTAGTGCTTTTGGATCCATGGAGGATGCTTTTAGTTCTGTTATCCACAACGGGGCAGGTTAATCACAGTATAATCCATCTGCCGGAAGCCATGACTGTCGATCAGGTTGACGATATGCAAACCATGCTGCAAAAAAGGCTTCAGGGATTAGATATGGATAGGTTGACACATACTATATTGAAGGATATCTCATCCTTGATGGATCATAGCCAAAAAGTATTTTCTCGGATCTTGGAATTGATGGAAATGGTTTTGGCTAATGATGGCGGTGAGAAAGTTTTTACCGGCGGCACTACCAATATGCTGATGCAGCCGGAATTTCGTGATGTTGATAAATTGAAAAATATTTTCTCTCTTTTGGAAGAGGACAGCAAAGTGCGCAATCTTTTATCACAGTCAAATGATGATGAAACCCATGTGGTTATCGGTGATGAGTTGGCGCAGGAAGATATACAAAATTGCAGTTTGGTTGTTACTTCTTATAATGCCGGCAATGGAATTGTGGGCTCTATTGGTGTTTTAGGACCCACTAGGATGAGTTATGCCAAAACGGTTTCCTTGATGGAATTTATTGCCGCGGAGATTTCCCAGGCTTTGTCTCGCAAGAATAATATGTAAGAATAAAGCAAGAGGAGGGCATATGACAAGCACAGATGATAATAATAAGAAAAAAGAAAATGATGTGATCTTGGAAGAAGATCTAGAGAGAGAGGGAGCATTTGCCGATGCCACAGCGGAAAATGCAGAGCTATTTTCGCCTGTCGAAATCAGCAAAGAGGATTTGACCCAGTTTTTATCCTCGGTGACGGAATTGGTTAAGGAAAAAGAAGCTTTAGAAAGCCAAAACCAAGAACTGGAGGCCAAGTTCCTGCGCTTGCAGGCTGATTTTGATAATTTTCGTAAGCGCAGCCGTCAGGAAAAAGAAGATATACAGCTTTTGGCCAATAAGCAGCTTATATGCAGCTTTTTGCCTATAGTAGATAATTTTCAACGGGCTTTGGCCGATCCCGCCGATTGCGGCAGCTTTAAAGAAGGTGTAGAGATGATCTATCGCCAGTTTATGGCCATACTTAATCAGGCCGGCGTGGAAGAGATCGAGGCTTTAGGTAATCCTTTTGACCCTGAATTCCATGAAGCTGTGATGCAGGCGGAAGCGTCGGATGATAAAAAAGGTCTGGTCTTGATGGAAATTCAAAAAGGTTATACTTTCCATGGTAGGCTTTTGCGCCCATCCATGGTTCAGGTAGGAGTTTAAATAATTATAATGACTTATGAATCAAAGGAGGATTTTTTCAATGGGTAAAGTTATAGGTATCGATTTAGGAACCACAAATTCTTGTGTGGCAGTGATGGAAGGTGGGGAAGCTATTGTCATCCCTAATCCTGAGGGGGCTCGCACTACCCCGTCTGTGGTAGCATTTAATGACAAAGAACGTTTGGTAGGGCAGGTTGCTAAAAGGCAAGCCATCACTAATCCGGACAGAACTATTTCTTCTATCAAAAGATATATGGGTAAAAAACATGATACGGTTATTGATGGAAAAACTTATACACCGCAGGAAATATCTGCTTTTATTTTGCAAAAGCTGAAAGCTGATGCCGAGGCTTATCTGGGAGAAACCGTAAACCAGGCCGTGATTACGGTGCCGGCTTATTTTTCCGACAGCCAACGTCAGGCCACCAAAGATGCCGGCAAGATCGCCGGCCTGGAAGTTTTGCGCATCATCAATGAACCGACGGCGGCGGCTTTGGCCTATGGCTTGGATAAGGTTGAAGCTCAGACGGTTTTGGTATTTGACTTGGGCGGCGGCACCTTCGACGTTTCTATCTTGGAACTAGATGATGGCGTATTCCAGGTTAAGGCCACTTCCGGCAATAATCTGCTGGGTGGTGATGACTTTTACCAGCGTTTGGTAGATTATTTCCTTGCTGAATTTAAAAAACAAGAGGGTATTGATCTTGCCAAAGATAAGATGGCTATGCAAAGACTGCGTGAAGCGGCGGAAAAGGCCAAAATCGAGCTTTCCGGCATGTTGAACAGTAATGTTAATCTGCCCTTTATCACAGCTAATCAAGATGGGCCTAAGCATTTGGATATCACCATTACCCGCGCTAAATTCGATGAATTGACCGCTGACCTGGTAGAAAGGACTATGGGTCCGACCCGGCAGGCCATCCAGGATTCCGGTTTGCAATTGAGCGAAATCAATAGGATTCTGCTGGTTGGTGGCTCCACCCGTATCCCGGCTGTGCAGGAAGCGATCAAAAAATTGTTAGGCAAAGAGCCTCATAAAGGCATTAATCCTGATGAATGCGTCGCTTTAGGCGCCGCTATTCAAGGTGGCATCTTAAATAAAGAAGTTAAAGATGTTTTACTTTTGGATGTGACTCCGCTTTCTTTGGGTATCGAAACTTTGGGCGGTGTGTTCACACGCATCATTGATAGAAATACAACTATCCCCACCGGCAAGAGCCAAATTTTCTCCACTGCTTCCGATAATCAGCCTTCGGTTGAGATCCATGTTTTGCAGGGTGAAAGGCAAATGGCCGGCGACAACAAAACTTTGGGTCGCTTTAATCTGACCGGCATTGCGCCGGCCCCGCGCGGCATACCGCAAATCGAAGTGCGCTTCGATATTGATGCCAACGGTATCGTGCATGTTAGCGCTAAGGATCTGGGTACAGGCAAGCAGCAAAGCGTTACCATCACTGCTTCCAGCGGTCTTTCCGATGATGAAATCGACCGCATGATGCAGGATGCCGAACGCTTTAAAGACGAAGATGAAAATCGCAAAAAACAAGTAGAAGTGCGTAATCAAGCCGATGCCTTGGTTTATCAAACGGAAAAAACTCTGACTGATATGGGCGATAAGATCCAATCAGATGAAAAAGAAGCGATCGAAAAGGCCAAAGCCGCTTTGGTAGAGGCGCTTTCCGGCGATGATATTGACGCTATTGAAGCCAAGACCAAGGAACTTTCGGAAGCTGTTTATAAAGTCAGCGAAAGAGTATATCAAGAGGCTGCTGCTCAGGCCCAAGCTCAACAAGGGACCCCGAATGCCGAGGGAGCCAATGCTGGCGCCGATTCCGACGGGCCGACCGTTGATGCCGACTATGACGTAGTTGACGAGGATAAAGACAAATAGGGCATGATGAAAGGGTAACAAATGAGTAAAAGGGATTATTATGAGGTTTTAGGAGTTCCCCAGTCCGCCACGACTGAGGATATAAAAAAAGCCTATAAAAAGCTGGCAAAGCAATATCATCCCGATCTCAATCCCGACAGCAAGACAGCCGAAGAAAAATTTAAGGAAGTAAACGAAGCCTTTGAAGTCTTAAGTGATGACAATGCCAGGGCGCGTTATGACCAATTTGGCCATAACGACCCTGGTGCTGGTTTTGGAGGCTCCGGCTTCGGTGGCTCCGGCTTCGGCGGAGGCGGTTTTGACGGTGGTTTTGCCGGTTTTGGCCGGGGTGGTATAAATGATATATTTGAAGCCTTTTTCGGCGGCGGTTTTTCCGGTGCCAATCCGGCCACTGGGCCGCAAAAAGGCTCCGATTTGCGTACGGATTTACATATCCCCTTTGAAGAGGCGGCCAGCGGTACGGAAAAAGATATTAAAATCGTACGTATGGAAAATTGTTCCTCTTGCGGTGGTACAGGAGCTAAAAAGGGCAGCAACCGTAAAAAATGTCCCACCTGCGGCGGCAGCGGCAGAATGCGATCGACACAAACTACTCCTTTTGGTCAATTCCAGACCATTGTCACCTGTAATACCTGTCAAGGTAAAGGCTTTATTATTGAACAGCCTTGCCCTGATTGCAAAGGTACAGGCCGGGTGAAAAAAGAAAGAATGCTCCATGTCAAAATCCCGGCCGGTGTGGATAATGGCTCGCGCCTGCGCATGTCCGGCGAGGGCGAAGGCGGCTATTTAGGCGGACCACCAGGTGATCTCTATATCTATATTACGGTGCAGCCACATAAATTTTTCTCCCGCCAGGGGGATGATGTTTATTGTGATTTTTCTATCACTTTTGGCCAGGCTGCTTTGGGCGCCGAGCTGGAAGTGCCGACTATCGACGGCAATGTCAAACTCACCATCCCGGAAGGGACGCAGACCGGAACCACTTTCCGCATGCGCGGCAGAGGTTTCCCCAAACTGCATGGGCGGGGCAGAGGTGACCAGCATCTTAAGGTCAAGGTAGTCACTCCTACCCATTTGACGGAAGAACAAAAACAGCTGTTTTTGCAGCTGGATGATACTTTAGAAATAACAAATTCTACGGAAAAAAAAGGTTTTTTTGGCAAAATATTCGGTGATAAAGATAAAAACAGGTGACTTGTCTGAGAAGGGGATTGAGTGAAAGAGCAGTATATTTGTGTGTCTGTTTCTGCGCCGGACCAACTGGAAGAAGCTATCAGTCAGCTATTTTGGCAATATGATTGCCAGGGACTGATGATTGATGATCCGCGGATGATTGCCGACCATTTGCAGCGCCAGGATTGGGAAGCCTCTGTCTTTGCAGGACAGCAGATTATCACCGGCCGCATAGAAATTTGCGCTTGGTTTACCGCGGATGACGCAGGCCGGAAAAATATAAAAGATTTTAGGGAGGCCCTGGCCTCCCTTTTAGCCATGTCCAATCTTGCTGATAATGATGTCCGTATTGAGCAGGCCGCGGCCCCGGATGTGGACTGGGTTGCTGAATTCAAAAAACACTTCCATACGCGCCTGATCGGGCAAAACATCATTATAAAGCCCAGCTGGGACAATTATGAGCCAGAACCGGGGCAGATAGTTATAGAGATGGATCCGGGCATGGCTTTTGGCAGCGGTGACCATACCACAACGGCTTTATGCTTGGCGGCCTTGGAAAAATATTTACAGCCGCTGGCCGTGGCAGCCGATATAGGCTGCGGTAGCGCCATCTTGGCTATTGCAGCGGCTTTGTTGGGAGCGCAAAAGGTTTGGGCCGTTGATAATGATCCGCAGGCGGTGCAAATAGCAAAAGAGAATATCGCTTTAAACAAAGTCGGCCATATCGTGCAGGTGGTCTGTGGTCATTTGGCCGATGAAAGTCAGGAAAAATTCAATTTGATCATGGCCAATATTGTGGCCGATCCTATAATCGAACTTATCCCAAAAGCTGCCGATTTACTTTTGGACCGAGGCCTTTTGATAGCCTCCGGTATTTTGCAATCCCGATCTACGGAAGTGGAAGAAGTTTTGCTGCGGCATGGTTTTGCCATTCAGGAAACTTGGTTGGAAAATGGTTGGTATGCGGTGGTTGCCAGGCATCAATAATAGATAATAAAGGAAGAGAAATGATGCTGGAAAAAGAAAAAACATTCGCCCTGTGTACGCTGGGCTGCAAAGTTAATCAGGAAGAAGGGGCTGCCATGGCGGCTCTTTTATCCGCGGCCGGCTATCGGCAAGTAGCTTTTTCCGCTATAGCCGATATATATATCATCAATACCTGCACCGTGACCCATGTGGCCGATCGCAAATGCCGGGCCATGATCCGCCGCGCCGTTAAAACGAATGCCGAAGCCTTGGTAGTGGTTGCCGGCTGCTATGCTCAGATCTCCGGCCAGGAGGCGGCAGCCATAGAAGGAGTGGATTTAGTAATCGGCGTGGATGAAAGAGCCAGCCTCCTATCCTTAATCGAGCACTGCCGGCAGCGGCAAAAACCTTTTCTGGCTGTAGGGGATATCAGTAAGGCGGACAAGTTTATGCCTATTGGCGATGGGGCAGCTAGCCAGAATCGGGCGCGGGCTTATTTGAAGATTGAAGATGGCTGTGACCAATTTTGTCATTATTGCCTGGTACCTTATGCTCGTGGTCCGGTGCGCAGCCTACCTCTGCCAGAGGTTGTGGAGCAGGCCCAAGCTTTGTTGGCTGCGGATCATAAGGAAATCGTTTTGACCGGCATCCATATCGGCGCTTATGGGCAGGATTTGCCTGGCATTGATCTGCAGCTTTTGCTGCAGCAGCTGCTGGCCTTGCCCGGCGATTGGCGCTTGCGCCTGGGATCGTTGGAGCCGCAACAGATAGATGAGCGGCTGATCAAGCTTGTGGCCGGCAATGATAAAATATGTAAACATTTGCATATACCTTTACAGGCAGGCTCTGATAAGATATTGGCAGCTATGGGCAGGCATTATGATACAGCTTTTTATGCCGAGCTGCTGCAAAGGCTGCGTGCTTCTGTCCCTGATATAGCCATTACCAGTGATGTGATGGTCGGTTATCCGGGAGAAAGTGAGAAGGATTTTGCCGATTCTTATGATTTTTGCCGCAATATGGCTTTTGCCGGCCTGCATATTTTCCCTTATTCTCCGCGGCAGCAGACGGTGGCAGCTACTCTGTCGCAGCAGGTGCCGGCAGCCATCAAGGAGAATCGCGCGGCTTGTTTAGCGGCCTTGGCCCAAGATCTGGCCTCTGCCTATGGCTCTGCTTTTGTGGGCCGAAAACTGCATCTGTTGCTGGAACAAAAAGTTAAAATCGACGAGCGCGAATATTGGCAGGGACACAGCGAGAATTATTTGCCGCTTTATCTGCCTTGTGGCAGGCAAGCCAAAGGCAGTATTGTTCCTGTGATCATGACGGTTCCTTATTTTCCGTTGGCTGGAGAAAAAAAGAAAAAAAACGGCTTTTTTTGTCGAGAGGCAGGAATAGACCGCTTTTAGGGTGAATATTATCCAGATAGCTTTTTTTAGAGGTGATTTGCATGACGGATTGTCTGTTTTGTAAAATGGTTAATAAGGAAATTCCTACCAATATTGCTTATGAAGATGCTGATATCATGGCTTTTCATGATATAGCGCCCAAGGCTCCGGTGCATATACTGATCATACCTAAAAAGCATCTGTCCGATATCAGCGA
>CAYRML010000020.1:16730-20823 GCA_964425485.1 uncultured Peptococcaceae bacterium
TTGCAAAGCAGTTGGCTCAACAATTTGCCATCGACCAAAGCGGCTATCGCCTGGTTACCAATTGCAAGGCCGACAGCGGTCAGGAAGTCTTTCATTTGCATTTCCACTTGCTTGGCGGCGAACGTCTAGGCTGTTTTGTCTGATTGTTTGAATCTGATAGTTGACGAGAAAGGTTTTTTGTTTTATAATAAAAAACAGCATAATTTTTCTTCGGTGGGCCAAAGGGCTCAGCCGAGGCTATAGCGCAACCTGTTTGGCAAGGAGGGAGGGATACTAAATGAGTGAAGTTAGAGTAGGCAAAAATGAATCGTTGGATAGCGCTCTCAGGCGTTTTAAACGCACTTGCCAAAAAGCCGGTGTAATGGCGGAAATCCGTAAGCATGAACATTACGAAAAACCGAGCGTAAAAAGAAAGAAAAAAGCTGAGGCAGCAAGAAAACGCAAATGGAATTAAGCCATATCCCCCTCTCATGAACAGCTTAGTGATCCCGACATATATGTGTCGGGATTTTCTTTTTTTGCTACCTAGGACAAATATGGATTCAGGATTATGATTTTGATAATTATTATACACAAAGGCCGCTTCTCTCTTAAAAAGAGTCGGCTTTTTGCGTATATTTTGGCTGTGCCGCCAATATATTGGAAACGGAGGTGTCTGCATGGACAGCAGGAAAAATATGCGCAAAAATATAGCCCGCGCTCTGGAATTGCCCGATGAGATCGGAGTTGATTATTTAAAGCTCTCGCTTTGGGGTGACGAAAGACTGCTGGCAGAAAATCATAAAGGGATCTTGGAATATGGTCCCGGCGAAATTGTGCTCCGCAGCAGCCAGGGGCTTTTGCGCATTAGCGGGCGGGACTTGACCCTGTTATCATTAAAAGCAGATGAGCTGCAAATTACAGGACGCATAACAGCGATTGGCATCATTAATGATGAGGATATATAAAAGG
Source organism: uncultured Peptococcaceae bacterium (assembly GCA_964425485.1). Lineage (GTDB taxonomy): Bacteria > Bacillota > Dehalobacteriia > UBA4068 > UBA4068 > CAYRML01. Next base: position 17,682 of record CAYRML010000020.1, read on the forward strand.
AGGAAACAGCTTTGCGGCGATGGTGGCTAAAGGGACAGGGATTTTTAGAGATAGAGATTAAAGGGCTGGCCGTAGAGCGCTTCTTGAATCTGGCTGTGCAAAACAGTATAGATTTGCAAAACATACGCTTTGTTGCTAAGGACAAGGTGATATGCTTGATGGCTCTTAAAGATGTGCATTTTTTGCGTCCTTTAGCCAGAAAAAGCCGTTGCCGTATCCATATCCGCAAGCGTTTGGGCCTGCCTTTTTTCTGGCGGCGTTTACAAAAGAGGAAGATGCTGGTGATTGGCTGCATCGTGTTTTGCCTGCTCTTTTATATAGCAGGACATATCGCTTTGGAAGTGCAGATCACCGGTCCTGAGCCTATCAACGCTATCCAGGCTCAGCAGATAAAAGAGCTGGCCCAGGATAAGGGTATCGACAAAGGTAAGCTGATTTGGCATATGGATTTCGACGCGGCCAAAAAATATATAATGCTGAAAGATCCTACTTTGGCTTTCGTTAATATCAGTTCGCAGGGCAATAAAATAATTATTAAAGCTGTCAAAAGAACGGAGGTGGCAGCCGATGAAAAAAGCTTGCCGCCTGGTAATATTGTGGCCAAAGAGGATGGAGTGATCCAGGATATTCTAGTTACCAAAGGAGAGGCCATGGTGAAGGCCGGCGATACGGTCAGTGCCGGGCAGATGCTTATACTGGGCTATGATGATAGTGGCCCAGTGGCGGCATCCGGCATTGTACGAGCTCATTGTTGGTATCAAGGTTATGGCGAATGTCTTATGTATGAGACCGGTTATAAAAACAGCGGCAGCCATTTTACTCAGATCCAATTCGTCTGGCGGGACGAAGTTCAATTGATAGCGGGCGGACCGGCGGTGCCGGATTACGACTGTTTTTCCCAAACTACGCAGGTAATACCGTTGATAATATGGAGGAATATTACATTGCCTGTCGAAATAGTAAAAAAAGATTTCCGTGAACAAATTCCTTATCAGATTCAACGCAGTGAAGAAGATGCCGAGGAAAAAGCTGTCTCCGCGGCGGAAAATATGGCTATGAGAGAATTGCCTTTGAATGCGGAGATTCTTGATAAAAAAATAACTCTGTTGGCCGATAATGAGGAGATAAAAAAGGCCAAAATGCTGATAGAGGCCCGGATTGATTTGGGTCAATATCGGCCTTATAATGTTAACGCCAACCATGAACAATATAAAAGATTGCAGCAAGAAAAAAAAGCGCAAAGAAACAGCCCATAATGGTAATAATATAAGTAATTCTTTTTAAGGGGGCATTTATTTGTCACAAGAACAGCTGGAATTTTCCCGGGTAGAAGAGCATATTTCCTTGGGTGATAATGACTTAGCCGCCAATATCTTAGGAGATAATGATCAGCATCTGCGCTTGTTGGAGCAATCCCTGAGCGCAGATATAGTTGTGCGCGGCGATGAAGTACTGATTAGCGGGGATACTGATTCTGTAAATGATGCGATCAATGTTTTTGGACATTTGCTGACTTTGGCTAAAGGTGGAGTACCCATCACTACTTTGGCGGTTAATTATGCGCTCAGCCTAAAAAATCAAAAAAATGGCCGTTTGTCGGCTATATTGACGGAGAATATCTATACCACTCCTCGGGGCAAACAGGTCAAACCCAAAAGCCTGGGACAATGGCAGTATTTGCAGGCCATTGCCGATAATGATATAGTTTTTGCCATAGGGCCGGCCGGCACCGGCAAAACCTATTTGGCGGTAGTCAAAGCTGTGGTGGCCTTAAAGCAAAAAAAGGTGGCCAAAATCGTCTTGGCCCGTCCGGCGGTAGAAGCGGGGGAAAAGCTGGGCTTTTTGCCTGGGGATTTGCAGGACAAGGTCAATCCTTATCTGCGGCCGGTTTATGATGCGCTGGATGATTTGCTGGGATTTGAGATGTCCAGGAAATTTGTGGAAAGAAATATAATCGAGGTTGTGCCTTTGGCTTATATGCGTGGGCGCACTTTGGATGATGCTTTTATCATTTTGGATGAGGCCCAGAATACTACTCCCCAACAGATGAAAATGTTCCTTACCCGCTTGGGCATAGGCTCCCAGGCTGTGATTACCGGTGATATAACGCAGATAGATTTGCCGCCTGGGCAGAGCTGCGGCTTGATCGAGGCGGAGAGAAAGCTCAAGGATATAAAAGGTATTGTTTTTTGCTATCTAAGTAAGATAGATGTAGTGCGTCATCCTTTGGTGCAAAAAATCATTGAAGCATATGAAAGAAAATGGGTATAGTTGATGCCTGCTATGCTTTGTGACCGAGGTTAAAATGGTTAATAGTATTTGGGATAGAAATAACAATAAAACAGGTTTTCGGACCCGCAAAAAAATGCGTCATCGCTTGTGGTGGCTGTTTTTTGTTGTCCTTTCCGTTATCCTGGTTTCCGCAGCTGCTGTCAGCCCCCAGGTTTCCGTACAGGAAGGGGAAATTGCCCAGGAAGATTTGTTTTATAAAGGCGCTGCTACCACCTATACCAGTGAAGTCAGAACCAATCAGCTGAAAAATCAGATGGCCGGCCAGGTAGAGCAGATCTATGATATCGATGAATCTGTACTCAATAATATCTTAAGCCAGGTCGAGCAGTTGTTTAATGATATCAGGCAGGTTAAAAATAATGAGAGTACGGCCCAGGAGCGCGCGCATCAGATCCGCAATTTGGTGCCGGGAGGCTATAGTGACAGCATTGTCAATTATATCCTCTCTGCCGACCAAAAAACCGTGACCTATTTGGAAAATGTGCTGACCAACAGCATTGTTAATATTATGCAACCGGGTGTGCTGGAAGAGGACATAGGCCGGGCCAAAGAAAATATTGCCTTCAAGATTTCCGAGATTGCCAACTCGCCCCAGGCTGTTGCCTTTTTGCAGGCGGTTTTGCCAATTTTAGATATTACTTATAACAAGGAATATAATGCTGTTGCTACTGCTGCAGAAGTAGAACGGCTTATGAATGAAGTGGAACCGGTGCAGGTCTCTATCCAGCCTGGAGAAAAAATATTAAGTAAAGGCACCTTGATTACTGCAGAGCAGGTAGAGGCTTTGCATTTTTTGGGTATGCAATCCCAGGACAATACCATAATTCCTTATCTGGGCATTATAATCTGG
>CAYRML010000021.1:0-7219 GCA_964425485.1 uncultured Peptococcaceae bacterium
CTTTTCTCTCTTGATATTTTTGGGCCAAAGCCAATTGGCCTTCATATTTTTCCAACAAAACTTCACTGCGCTTGATCAGATCATGTACCGCTTGACGGCTGATGAGCAAAAGCTCGGCGATCTCTGCCAGCGAAAGATCCTCGTCATAAAAAAGCCGCAATGCCTCTTGCTGCTTTGTGGTCAAAAGCGAGCCGTAAAAATCTAATAATATAGCTATATGCGCCCTCTTGTCCATAAAAAGATCCTCGCTGACTGTCAAGCATTTTTACTTGCCTATTATATATTAAACTTTATCGCCTGTCAAGTATTTTTACTTGTCAGATAAAAAAATACTAGGCATTTTTAAACACAAAGCCTTTTTGCGGCTTGTGCAGCCTCCGCCTGGATTTTTTCACAATCCATGGTCAAAATCTGCCTTTTTTCCATCACCAGCTGGCCACTGATGATGACGCTGTCCACATCGCTGCCGCAGGCCGCATAGACCATGTGAGAAATGAGGTCGGTGGGCGGATAAAGATGGGGCTGATCTAGATCCAAAAGGATAATATCAGCTTCCATCCCCGGCAACAGCATACCAACATCAGCAAGGGCAAGGGCTTTAGCCCCATTTATGGTAGCCATTTCCAGCACTTGTGCCGCCGGCAACACGGTCGGATCCAGCTCCCGAACTTTGGCCAATAAAGCGGAGGTGCGCAATTCCTGGAACATATCCAGATTGTTATTGCTACAGGCGCTGTCCGTGCCGATAGCCACATTGATGCCATGTGCCAAAAGCTCGGCCACCGGAGCCAGACCGCTGGCAAGCTTCATATTGCTGCGGGGATTATGGGCAATGGAAACATCCAGCTGGGCCAAGCGCCGCAGCTCTTGCTCATTAATATAAATGCCATGGGCTGCCAGCACCTTGTTGCCATCAAAAATCCCAGCCTCTTCCAGCAATTGAACGGGACGGCAACCATACATATCGTTGATCTGCTCCAGCTCCGTCTGTGTTTCCGCCAGATGGATATGGATGGGAGCCTGATACTGCCGACCCAGCTCGCCCACCCGCTTGAGATAATCCTTGTCGCAGGTATAAGGCGCATGCGGCCCCAGCATGATGGTGATACGTCCGCTGGCGGCATTATGCCATTTTTCATAAAAAGCAGGGAAATCTTCCAGCTTATCATGCTGGCCGATCATTGGTGTTGTCATGCCTTCGCAGAGAGAGGCGCGCATGCCGCTGGCCGCCACAACTTCCGCCACCTTATCCATCATAAAATACATATCGGCAAAGGTCGTGGTACCGGATTTGATCATTTCCATAATAGCCAGCTGGCCGCCCAAGGCGATATCTGCGGGCGTCATCTTGGCTTCGGCCGGCAACACCCGCTCCATCAACCATGGCATCAGCTCCATATCGTCGCCATAGCCGCGGAAGAGGCTCATCGCCACATGGCCATGAGTATTGATCAGGCCCGGCATGGCCAAAAGGCCGCAGCCTTCGATGATTTTATCATATTTTTTTTCAAAGTCGGCAGTGCCGATAGATACGATTTTGCTGCCTTCAATAGCAATATCCGCTTTAAAGGGAGGCTTTAAAGAACCGTCTTTTTCTTTTTCCATGGATAAGACCGTGACATTTCTGATCAGTATCGACAATACTATCTCCTCCTTATTTTTACCATTGGCGGCAGGCCGAAATTTCAGATTGGGCACAAAGACAAGTCGTCGTCTCATAGTCTCGGATGAGAGCCCGCAAAATATTTTCCAGATCATCTTTTTCCCTGGCCATAATGCAGGATATATCATCGGCATCCACAGGCTCTCCCTGGTTCATGCCGGCGGCATAATTGGCCACCACCGCCAAAGAAGCATAACAAAGTCCGGCTTCTCTAGCCAAAGGAGCTTCCGGCACGCCGGTCATGCCCACCAAATTTGCTCCCCAGGCGGCAAAAATCTTAATCTCGGCCGGCGTCTCAAAACGAGGCCCTTGCGTGCAAATATAGATGCCGCCGGTTTTCACCTCCAAGGAACAGCTATCAGCAGCCTTTAAGACGGCCTGACTCAAACGGGAGCAATAAGGAGCGGTCATATCCACATGATCGACAGCGCCGGGGGCGGAAAAAGTCATTTCTCGACCCCAGGTCTGATCTATGAACTGATCCACCAGCACCAGGCTGCCCGGCCCAAATTCACTTTTGAGACTGCCCACACAACAAAGAGCCACCACATCACGCACGCCTAAAGTAGATAAGGCGCAAATATTGGCCCGATAATTGATCAGATGCGGCGGCAAACTGTGCCCTTTACCATGGCGGGGCAAAAAGACCACATGCTTGCCGTCAATATCATTTTCATAGACCGTGGCCTGGCCATAAGGCGTCTCAATCAGGGATTTTTGCCCGCCGGAGAGCAAAGCAAAATCATAAAGCCCGGTACCGCTGATAATGCCTAAGGACATAAGATCACTCCTATCTTCTTTAATCGAACAAAGCCCGGGCGAAATCCTCCGCCACAAAAGGCTGCAGATCTTCCACACCTTCGCCGACGCCGATCATGCGCACAGGCAGCCCGCTCTCATGGACGATGCCGCAGACGGCGCCGCCTTTGGCCGTGCCGTCCAGCTTAGTAAGGATGATGCCGGTCAATTCTATTACTTCGGAAAACAGCTTGGCCTGAGAGATGGCATTTTGGCCCGTACCGGCATCCAACACCAGGATGCGCTCCATGCTGGCGGCACCTGCTTCCCGCTCGATAACTTTACCGATCTTTTTCAGCTCTTCCATCAGATTGGTCTTGTTTTGCAGACGGCCGGCCGTATCCACGATCAAAAGATCCGCCTTGCGCGAGGCCGCAGCCCGGCAGGCGTCGAAGACCACCGCAGCCGGGTCAGCGCCTTGGCCTTGCTTGATCAAATCCGCTCCGGAGCGTTTGGCCCAGGCCTGCAATTGCTCTGTAGCGGCCGCGCGGAAGGTGTCGGCAGCAGCCAGTATCACCTTTTTGCCCGCGGACGTATGTGCCGCCGCCAGCTTGCCGATGGTGGTGGTTTTACCGGCGCCGTTGACGCCCACCATCACCCAGATATTGAGCTTGCCTTCCTCGAGCTGCAAGCCATCTGCCTGTGATTCTTGTAGGATATTCGTTATTTCTTCCGCCAGCAATCCCTGCAATAGACTGCTGTCGGATATTTTTTCAGTTTTCACCCGCTCGCGCAGACGCTCTACCAAAAAGAGAGAAGTGGCAACGCCCACATCTGCTTGGATCAGAGCCTCTTCCAACTCATCATAGAGATCCTCGCTGATCCGTCCGCCGCTGAATAAAGAGCCCATCTTACTTAAAAAATTCCCTTTGGTGGGCGAAAGCCCTTTTTTTAATTTATCAAAAAACCCCATCTTTTCCTCCTGCTTATAATCTCACGGAAATGACTTTAGAGATGCCTTCTTCAGCCATGGTCACCCCCCAGAGGGAGGAAGCCGTTTCCATAGTACCTTGCCGATGTGAAATAAGTAAAAACTGCGTCAGCTGCGACAATTCCTGCACATAGGCGGCAAAACGCTCAACGTTGGGATCATCCAAAGCGGCGTCCACCTCATCCATGACACAAAAAGGTGTGGGCCTAACGGCCAGAACGGCAAAGAGGAAGGACAGCCCAACCAGCGCTTTTTCTCCACCAGAGAGTAAATTATGATTGACGACTTTTTTGCCCGGCGGCTGCACACTTATCTCGACGCCGGTTTCCAAAATATCATCAGGGCGGCTCATGATCAAAGCAGCCGTGCCGCCGTCAAATAGGCGTTTGAATGATTTGGCAAATTCCTGATTAAGCTGCTCGAAGGCTTTGACAAACTGAGAGCTCATGATGCGATCCATGTCCCTGACGATATTTTGCAGGGAATCTATGGACTGCAATAGATCCTCCCTCTGCTCCGTCAGGAATTGATGCCGGTCGGAAACCTCACGATATTCCTCGATGGCCCCGATATTGACAACGCCCAAAGCCGCTATCTGCTGCCGCAGCTGCTTAAGACGAGGAGCCAACTCTCGTTTGGGCAGATCCGGCTGTGGCCGCAGTGAGGCCTCGGCAAAAGTCAGTCGGAATTTCTCCGCCAGCTTCTGCTCCTCATTCTGCCACTCGGCCTCCAGCCTGGCCTTTTTTAGCTCACCTTGATGGATGAGTGCCCGCAGTTCCTCCACGGCGCCGGCCTGTTCTTTGGCCTGCTTTTGCAAGTCCTGCCTCTGCGCCAGTTCGGCCGAAACATTATGCCGCTTGGCGGATAAAAGCTCCTCTTTTTCACCGCTTTGCCTCTCCAGCAGCAACAGCCGCTGCTGCAAAGATTCATCTTCTTCAGCTAATAGCTCCTGCTCTTTGGCCAGCTGCTCCAGATCGGCGGATTTGCTTTCCTGCTCCCACAGACTGGCCTCCAGCTCATCTTGCAAGCGCTGGCGCTGATGTTCCAGATCGGCCTGCTTTTGCTGCCATTGGGCCAGCTCCACCTTGAAAGCAGTCATATCCGATTGCTCGGCTTCCAGCAGATCTTGCTTTTGGTCCAGCTGCTGCTGCACGGCTTCTATATTTTGTAAAAGCAAGGCATAGTCATGCTCTTTTTGCTGCAAGAGATCAGCTTTTTCCTGCTCCCGCTCCTCTATTTCCTGATTATCAGCTTCCAGACCGGCCATTTCATCGGCGATGGTCGCCAGCTGCTGCTGGGCCATCTGCGCCGAAAGAGCCGCTTGCTCACTGTCTTTCTGGGCACTGTAGATATCTTGGGACAGCTCACGCGTTTCTTGCTGCGCCGCTTCCGCCTGCTGCTGCTTTTGAGCCAGCTCGCAGCGGGCCGCCGCCAACTTTTCCTGCCATTGCCCCAGCTCCAGTCCTAGTGCCTCCAGCTCTTTTCTGCTGTCATCAAGAGCCGCTTTTTTGGCCAAAAGGTCGGTATTTTTCTTGCTTCTGCTGCCACCGGACAAAGTCCCGCCGGGATGCAGCATGTCACCTTCCAACGTCACCACGCTATAGCGGTGTTCTAAAGCCTTTGCTGCTTTGGTGGCGGCATCCAGATCCTCGGCCACCAAAGTGTTAGCCAAAAGAAAATCCACAGCCTTTTGCACAGAAGGCTCACAATTTACCAGCTCCGAGGCCCTGCCACAAATGCCTGGCAAGCGCAAAGCCGGTTCAAAATCTGCCTTGGACCGTACCTTGAGCGTATCCAGAGGCAAAAAGGTGGCTCGTCCGCCCTTGATTTTTTTCAGATATAGGATAGCATTTTTAGCATCTTCTTCTTTGCGCACCACCAGGTTTTGCAAGGAAGCTCCCAAACAGGTCTCGACAGCCACCTGATACTTGCCAGGCACCTCTAAAAGGGAGGCCATAACGTCGATAACGCCGGCCATTTCCGGTCTTTGCTGTTTTATGGCCAGCAAAACGCTCTTAACGCCTGGATAAAATCCCTCATAGTTTTTGGCCATCTCTTCCAGCATAGCCAGGCGTGATTCCTGAGCATGCTGGCGGTACCGGCAATCGGCCTCATCTGCCGCCAATTGCTGTACCGATTGGGAGAGCTGCCAGGCAGCTTTTTCCTGCAGCTTGATCTCGGCCTCTTTTTCTTCTTTAGCGGCCAAAAAAGCCGCCAGCTTATCTTTTATCTCTGCCTGGTGGGCATAAAATCCCTGCAGCAGAGCCTCGTTTTCTTCTTTTTGCTTAGTCAGTCTTATCATAGACTGACGATTGTTTTCCGCCATTTGTTGCTCATAGCGGATCTGATTGCGGCATTCGGCCACAAACTCGGCCGCGGCGAAAGCCTGATTTTTGGCATCTTCCAATTGCTGTCTCAGAAAAGCGGCTGCCTGCCTGCGGCTTTTCTCATCCTCTTCTCCGGATGCGATCAGGCTCATCTTGTCGACGATCTGGCCGGCCAAAGCCTCTATCTGTTGAGATATGGCCTCTTCCTGCTCTTTTTTCTGCTGATTCTCGCAATCAGTGTCAGCCAATTCTCGTTGCAAGCGTGCCTGGTTTTGCAGCAGCGCCTCTTTTTTGGCCGCCAGCACCCGCAACTGAGAGCTCAGGCCCTCTTTTTCTGTCTGCATCTGATAGAATTGCTGCTGTAAAAGCGCGGCCTCCTGATCCAGCTCATCAACTAACCGAACCAACTCCTCGATCTGCGCCTCCAATTGCAGCTGCTGCGTCTGCGCAGCCAAACAGCGGTCCTCTTTATCGGCCAATTGCTCATTGATACGAGCCAGCTTGTCACCGGCCTCGGTCAGCAAATTGACACAAATGGCAATCTCCAGCTGATCAGCCTCTGCTGTCAGCTCCAGATACCGTCCGGCGACGGCCGCCTGCTCAGACAAGGGCTGCAAACGAATCGACAACTCCCCTATGATATCACCGACTCTTTCCAGATGTCTTTGGGCATCATCAAGCTTGCGCAGAGCCTCCCTTTTACGATTGCGATATTTGAGGATACCGGCCGTCTCCTCCACCATCAGCCGCCTTTCTTCAGGCTTGGCATTGATGATCTCATGGATTTTATCCTGCCCCACCAGAGAGATACTATCCAGTCCCATACCGCTGTCGATGAAGAGATTATGTATATCCTTGAGCCTGCAAGGCTGATTGTTGAGCAGATATTCGCTCTGGCCGGAACGGAAGGCGCGGCGGGTGACCAACACCTCAGTAAAAGGCTGATTAAGATAACCGTCACTATTATCCAACGTGATGCTGACCTCGCTCATACCCAAAGGCCGCCGATTTTTACTGCCGGCAAAAATCACATCTTCCAGCTTGCCGCCCCGCAGATTTTTGGCGCTTTGCTCTCCTAAAACCCAGCGCAAAGCATCGGCAATATTAGATTTGCCGCTGCCGTTGGGGCCCACGATGCAGGAAATACCAGGTTCCAGCTCGATACGGGTCTTATCCGTGAATGATTTAAAGCCCATAAGATCTATGCGCTTGAGATACATGCAAACCTCCACTCAAAATAATTACATTATATTGTATCATAAAAAGCAGCCTCTTACCAGTTGAGGCTGCTTTAGCTAAAAATTTTTTCATCAGGATGTAAAAACCGGTCATAAGAAAGGACAAAGCGCTGCTGTCCATCAGCCACAGCCACAGCCTGGTCGGATAAGGAATCATCCGCATGGAAGGCAGGCATAAATCCCAGCTTTTTTGCCAACCACAACTTATTGCTCTGATTTTGGCCAAAAAGCTGCGGCAACTGTGAGTTAGGAGCATAAATCT
>CAYRML010000021.1:7229-8663 GCA_964425485.1 uncultured Peptococcaceae bacterium
TATGGCGCGGCAAAAAACCTGCCTGCTCAATAGCCAAACACAGCTGCTCCTTTTTGATAGCACAGCGCACCAAATGGCCGAAAGCCGGGTCATATGGCCCAGCCACCAAAGCTGCCTCAACCTGGGGAGAAGGGTTTATGCCCATGCGGATAACCGGAATATGAGAGCGGTCGAAGATCAAAACCATATCTCTGCACAATTCCACAGCCTGTATGAGGCTCTGCGGCTGATAGTGTCCGGTGGCATACAATTCAGCCAGCGGCGTACCGGCAAGCACCAAAGTCGGATATATGCGCACCATGTCCGGCTCCAGATCTGCCGCCTCCTGCGCAGAAAAAAGGCTGGTGGCCGCATCATCCAAAGGCAGCCCCGTCATCAATTGCAATCCCAGGCAAAATCCTTTGGCTTTGACCAAAGCCGCGCCTTTTGTGGCTGTCCGACTGTCATAGCCGCGTCCGCAAGCAGCCAAAACCCTATCGGAGAAGGATTGGATGCCCAGCTCTATGGTGTCCACTCCCAGTCCGGCCAAAAAAACCAGCTCATCTTCATCGAGGCAGTCGGGGCGGGTGGATATGCGCAAGGAACTTATGCGCCCGCTAGCCAAATATGGCTGCAGCGGCAGCAGATATTCTTTTTGTCTTTGCCGCGGCAAAGCGGAAAAGCTGCCGCCATAGAAGGCCACCTGACAGGTCTTGTCCGAAACACAAGACTCAACCGCCCGACAAATATCTTGCGCCAAAGGCCCCTGCACCTGGCCGCTGATAGCCCCCTGATCACAAAATATACAACGGTGAGAGCAGCCTTCCATGGGAATAAAAAAAGGCAAAATGCAATTTTTTGCCGTTTTGTTTTCCTGTTCATTTCTTTCTGGTTTATTTTTTTCTTTCATAATTCAGCACGCCTTACTTTATCTGTTTTAGCCATTTTCTACGTGTGGCCCAAGCTGCCGCTGCGGCAGCCTGCTCACTTTCCTTTTTGCTTTTGCCATGCCCCTTGCCCAAAAGAATATTGCCGCAATAAGCTGCCGAGACAAATTCCCGGTCATGATCGGGGCCGCTGCTATCCAGCACTTTATAAATAACGGATTTGCTGCCATATTTCTGCACGATTTCCTGCAAAAGACTTTTTTTATCCTCAAAATCCTCTTTAGTCAGATGATCCATAGAAGCAGAGAATTGAGCAATGACAAACTCCCTAGCTGCTTCCATCCCCATGGAAAGATAGATGGCACCGATCAAGGCCTCCATAGTATCGGCCAGGACGGAGGGTCTTTGGCGATCACCGCCGATCTCCGCGCCTTTACCCAGGCGCAAAGCCTCATCCAGATGCAGTTTGGCCGCCTTATCCGCCAAACTGGCCTCGCAAACGATGATGGAGCGCATCTTAGTCAGATCCCCTTCCTGGGAACGGGGATAAGCCTTGAATAAATATTCT
>CAYRML010000021.1:8673-20714 GCA_964425485.1 uncultured Peptococcaceae bacterium
AGTCGAGAATGGCGTCACCCAAAAATTCCAGACGCTGATTATCTTTATGAGGGGCCTTAGCACCCTCATAAAAAGTAGGATGAGTCAAGGCCTGCTCCAAAAGAGGTAAACAGTTGTCGGCCAAACCGAGATTTCTTTTCAGTTGCTCAATTTGTTCCTTTCTGTATTTATCCATGTAATTTCCTATCAAGTGATTATTTTATCTTTTGACTGACCAAATCCACCACATCGCCAACATTATCTACGGAGCTGATTTCCCAGTCCTCAATATCGATATCGAATTCCTCTTCCACAGCAATCATAAATTCCATCAAAAGCAAAGAATCCATCCCTAAATCATCAAACTTGGTTTCCGGTTTAATAAGATATTCTTCCAAATTAACCTGTTGTGACAGTATGGCCGTTATTTTCTGAAGTTCATCCATAAACATGCGCCCCCTTACAAAGAAGTATTTGATATTTGTGTTATCTTATGCATCTTGATCACTCTTTGAGTCCTCCGGGAGTTCTGTTTTTTCACTATTTTTAGTCAAAGCCAAATCTATCTGCGAGAGGAAGTCTCCTTCCACACAGCGCGCGGCCACCTTGATGGCATTTTTCACGGCTTTGGCATTGGAGCTGCCATGGCAAATGATGCTGATGCCCTTGACACCCACCAAAGGCGCGCCGCCATATTCGGCATAATCCAGATTTTTCTTAATATCGCGGAAGCCGGAGCGCACCAAAGCAGCGCCCAGCTTGCGTTTAGTGTTTTTTTGCAGTTCCTCTTTAATCATAGCAAAGATAGTGGATGAAACGCCTTCCAGCAATTTAAGGGCCACATTACCGGTAAATCCATCCGTGACCAAAACATCATAATTACCGGCGGCCAGATCCCGCCCTTCACGATTACCGATAAAGTTGAGCCCGGATGCGACCAAGAGCTGATGCGCTTCTATGGTCAGCTTATTGCCCTTGCATTCTTCCGCTCCAATGGAGAGCAAGGCTACCTCCGCATTTTCTATGCCCAAAACGATCCGAGCATAGACCTCGCCCATGAGGGCAAACTGCAAAAGCATGTCCGGCGTGCAATCGGCATTGGCGCCGATATCCAGCAAAATCTTGCCGCCACGGGCCGTCGGGATAACGGTGGCCAGTGCCGGTCTGGTGATGCCCTTAATTCGACCGAATTGCAAAAGAGCGGCGGCCATCTGCGCTCCTGTGGAACCGGCGGAAACCACAGCATCGGCGGCACCGTCCTTGACCAATTTAGTGGCCACCCAAATGGAGGAATCCTTTTTGCCCATCAGGTTTTCCACGCTCTCGTCCATACCCATAACAGTGGCTGCCATGACGGTGCTGACATTATCAGGCAGATGGCCCAGCGTTTGAAAGACCTCGCTTTTTCCGACGAGGATAATCTGATTATGAGGATTCTGCCCGGCAGAAAGCAATGCACCTTCCACAATGGCTCGCGGCGCAAAATCACCGCCCATGATATCAACTGCTATGCGCACAGTGTTGCCCTCCCTAAAAGCCATTTAGAACATAATAAAAAATCTATTTATATAATAAAACAATAGGTCGTTTTTGGCAAGCCTCCAGGAAAAAAATCCCTTTTTTCGCTTTATTGTCATGTTGATAAAGAAAAAGCAACCACAAGGGTTGCTTTTGTTTATTTCTGAGCAATTTTTTTAATGATGGCCTGTCTGCCATTATAATAGCCGCATTCAGAACAGGCTTGATGGGGCTGTTTTAAAGCCTTGCACTGCGGACAAATGGAAAGAGCGGGACCGCTCAAAGTATATCTGGCCGCACGATTCATGCGTTTGTTGGCTTTAGAAGTTTTCCCTGCTGGAACACCCATGGTTACACCCCCTTTTCAGTATCGAAAACAAAATCTTTTAATTTTTCCAACCGCGGATCGATCTGTTCGACCCGGCAGGAACATTTATTATAATTGAGATTGGCGCCACAGATCGGGCACAATCCCCGGCAATCCTCGCGACAGAGAAGCTTCATAGGCACTTCCAAAAAAATCTGCCGTAAAACCTCCGGCGTTATATCAATGGTCTCGCCGCTATAGGTGAAAATATCATATTCCCCTTGCGGGTCGGCCTTTTCCGGTTGCAGTGTATAATAGGCCTCAACCAGGGCCTGTATATCCTTGGTGAAAGGCTCACCGCAGCGATGGCAGCAAAACTTCATGCCGGCGCTGGCCCGCCCGCTGACAAAAATCAGACCATTTTTATTTCCCATTTCTCCTATAAAATGCACAGGAGAGGAAAATTCCAGATCTTGATAGCCATAGGCTAGCGGATCGACATCAGCGCAAAGATCGATATCAGCCTTTGCGCCGGGGATATTTTTGATTTTGGACACAGCGATGGTCAACAAAAATCAAGACCCCCTTTTTACCAATCGCTTCTAATTATACAGAGCAAAAAGCCGGCTGTCAACAAAAATTGTCAGCCAAGCTCCTTTATTTCAGCATGGGTTAACCAATTTCATAGTTTCTTTGGCAATCATCAATTCCTCATTGGTGTGGATGACAAAAGCGCGCACTTTCGAACTGGGCAAGGTGATCTCAGTTTCCACGCCACAGCTATTATTGGCTTCAGAGTCCAGCTTCAGTCCGATGACTTTCAGCCGTTGACAAACCTCGGAACGAGTCTCGATACTGTTCTCACCGATACCAGCAGTAAAGATTAGCAGATCCAGACCTTCCATCTGTAAAGTATAAGCACCGATATACTGAACGATACGTTTTATAAACATATCCAAAGCCATCTGGGCCCGTTCATTACCGGCCTTTGCCGCTTCTGTCACATCTCGCAGGTCACTGCTGACGCCAGAGATACCCAAAAGTCCGGACTTTTTATTCATGATATCACTCATTTCAACAGCCGACAAATTCTCCTTTTCCATAAGAAAAGGTATGATAGAAGGATCCAAATCACCACAGCGAGAGCCCATCATCAACCCTGCCAAAGGGGTAAAGCCCATAGTAGTATCCAGCACCCGGCCGTATTTGACGGCAGCCAGGCTGGAGCCATTGCCCAAATGGCAGCTGATTATTTTTAATTTTTCAATGGGCTGGCCCATAAATTCAGCCGCACGATGGCAAACATAATAATGAGAGGTACCATGGAAACCGTAGCGGCGCACACCATGCTTTTTATAATATTCATAAGGCAATGCATAAAGATAGGATGACGGCGGCATGGTTTGATGGAAAGAGGTATCAAAAACCGCCACCATGGGAGTACCAGGAATACTCTCGCGGCAGGCTCTCATGCCGGCAACGGCTCCCGGATTATGCAAAGGCGCCAGTCCGGAAAGAGCCTCTATCTTACCGATCACTTCATCGTCAATAATTACCGGGCGGGGAAACACATCCGCGCCCTGGACCACACGATGGCCCACAGCATCAATTTGCTTCAGGCTGCCGACAGCACCATGCCTAGGGCTAACCAAAGCCTCTATAACCAGGCTGATAGCCTGTCTATGGCCCTTGATAGGCACCTGTGCCTCATATGGAGATTTACCAGTGACCGTATGTGTAATCATGGAATCGGCAAGTCCGATTTTTTCAACATTACCCTTAGCCATTACGCTCTTATCGCCCATATCAATCAGTTGATATTTAAGCGAAGAGCTGCCGCTGTTCAAAACCAATATTCTCATATATTCATTCCTTTTATTTGTTTTTATAAAAACTTTATCTATTCCGGCCCATGCGGACATATATTCATATAAAGAAATATCCGGAGAATTTTATGCAAAAATTAATTTTGCCCTTTTGCTTATTTTTTATTATATGTATGCTAATTTTCCCCGAGGAAAGTTATACGGCGGCCCAGGACGGGCTTATGTTATGGTGGAGAGTTGTCTTGCCTGCCCTTTTACCTTTTTTCATGATCGCGGAGATTTTGCTGGCCTCCAATTCCATAACCTATATCGGCTATCTATTGGCGCCTGTGATGCGTCCGGTCTTCCGCCTGCCGGGAGAAGCTGCTTTGGCCATGGTCATGGGATATAGCTCCGGCTTTCCCACTGGGGCGGCAGTCACAGCCGGATTGCGGCAAAAAGGGTTAGTGAGCAAAGAAGAAGGCGAACGACTGATCGCCTTCACCAACAATGCCAGCCCACTTTTCATCACTATCAGCGTGGCCGCCGGTATTTTGGCGGAGCCGTCTCTCGGCTATCTGTTGATGCTCATTCATTATGGCAGCAACCTTTTAATCGGCTTTGTCCTGAGATTTAGCGCTCCGGCGCCGGCAAAAATCAATAAAAAAATACAACCGCTTCCACCCAGTCAGGATCTTTTGCCTTTAGGCAAAATTTTAAAAAATGCCGCCCAAAAAGCAGGCAGGAATGTTGTACTTATTGGCTGTTATATGGTCTTTTTTTCCGTGCTCACGCAAATTCTCCAAAGCAGCGGCCTGACAAATATGATGATCAATTTCTTTCATCTGCCACCAGATATAGGCCGCGCGCTCGGCCTTGGTATTTGGGAAATGACTCTCGGTATTGATGCCATGAGCGCAAGCACAGCCGGCCTCGGTCTCAAGCTTGCTGTTTGCGCCGCTCTTTTGGCCTGGGGCGGTTTTTCCGTACAGGCGCAGGTGGCAGCCATGGTCAGCGATACCGATATCAGCATAAAAACTTATATCGCCAGCCGCATCGCCCAGGTAGCAATCTCTTTCTCGGCAGTGTTTCTGCTGTTGCGGCAGTGGCCGCTGACAAGTCTGGCCTCAACAATAAAGGGGGCGGACAGCTTGCTGACCGCCACACCTTTTTTTGCTTTTATTGGGCCAATGCTTTTCTTGTTGACAGCTGCAATCCTGGGCAGATATTTAATGCTTAAGCGTTTTGGTTAACATTGCCTTCATAAATACGTTGGGCTTTGAGGTCTTCTCTGCTTTTTTTAATAGAATAAACAGCCTTTTCCAGATTTAATTCCAATTGTTGCAAAAGATCATCCGCATAATTGATAGATTCCTGGCGCAGCTCAAAAGCGGCCTGTTCGGCACGGCTTTGCACTTCGGCTGCCTGATATTGAGCCTCTTGCATGATCTCGCTTTCCATAATCATACGATTAGCCTGGGTGCGCGCTTCCTCAATGATGCGTTTGCCTTGGCCTTCCACGCTTTCTAATAATTTATCGCTTTGCTCCAGCACTTGGCGAGCCTGCTTCAACTCTTCCGGCAGCACTGCATACATTTTATCCACACATTCCAAAACTAAATCGCCGTCGACCAGCACTTTGCCTGTCAGCGGTATGCGGGAAGCATTAGTAACGGCTGCTTCAAGTTCTTTTAAGATCTCTTCTATTTCTACTTTTTCCACGTGCTATACTCCTTTCGACTTATATACAATCTTTAATATAATAACTGATGGAAGTATCTCCATACCTTGCTGTCTTAAGTAAATTCAGTCCTTGCGGCAAAAAAACCTCGCTATCTTTAGCGGCAGTCTCAATGATTACAATGGCCTCCGGGGCTAAAAGATCAGCCGATTGGATCATGGCTAAAGCCTTATCCACCAAGCCTTTGCCATAAGGCGGATCAAGAAAGACGAGGTCAAACTGCCTTTTTTCCTCTTTCCATGTGGATATCAACCTCAGGCAATCGGCAAAATAGGCCTTAGCGCCGGGTAAATCCAGCATCTGGATATTTTTATGCAAAGCGGCAAAAGCAGAACGATCTTTTTCCGTAAAAACAGCCTCTTTGGCGCCTCTGCTCAAAGCCTCCAGCCCCAAAGCGCCGCTGCCGGCAAAAGCATCAAGAACCCTAGCTTTATTGATCCTGTCCGCCAAAGTGCTGAAAATTGCCTCTTTTACCCTGTCGGCGGTCGGTCTGGTTGCTTGGCCTTTGGGTGTATGCAAAGATCTTCCTTTGGCCAAACCAGCGATAATACGCAAATCCCGCCACTCCTTTTTGTTATTATATCATAATTATGTTAAAAAAAAAGCTCTTTTTATCTAATATTGTCTAAAATTATATAAAGCCTGAATAAATATATAGTGGAAGCTATTATTCTCTTTTTCTTCTCGGCTTCCTGCTTTGAACGAGTAAAAATTTATCTTTAAGATATAATAAGTACATAAATAAAATATGAAAAAGGTGAAAAAGTAAATGCAAAATTCACTTGATGAACATTTACAGAAGCTATTTTCTGTATCGGCCATCGGCAAGCATTTAGACATGGCCGACGAAGCAAGTCGCCTTATGCGCGGCCAAGCCAATGTGGAAATCGCCGGCGTACGGGAAGATTTGCGCATAATAGACGACATAAAAATTCATGATATAACCGTCCTCAATCAGGAAGGCGCCAAAAAGGTCGGCAAGCCTATGGGGCATTATATCACTATGGAACTGCCAGCTTCCTGCAATTATACAGAAATCATAGATGATGCCTCCGGCGTCGTGGCCGAAGTTCTGCGTCCTTTACTGCCTGCGGTGCGCTCCAACGGCATCCTGCTGATCGGTCTGGGTAATGAGCATGCCACGCCTGATTCTTTAGGACCAAAAGTAGCACATATGACGATGGCCACCCGCCATCTTTTCCAATACGAATCCAATATTTGCCAAGGACTGCAACCGCTTTGCACTTTAGCGACCGGCGTTTTAGGCACTACGGGTATAGAAACGGCCGAAATCATCAAAGGTGTGGTCCAGCATGTGAAGCCGGATGCCATCATTGCCATCGATGCGCTTTCTTCGGCCAGCATCAAAAGGGTTGGCACTACTATCCAAATCAGTGATACGGGCATAGCTCCCGGCGGCGGCGTGGGCAATAAGCGTACGGCAATCAATAAAAAGACTGTGGGAGTGCCGGTTATTGCCATTGGCGTACCAACCGTGGTCAACACTCTAGTTATCATCTATGAAGCGCTGACCATACTGCAGCAAAAATGGCAGGGGCAAGGCTTCATCAATCTGCCGCCCGTCAAAGAAGAAACATTGATAGAAGTCAGCCAACAGCTGTTGGACATCTTTGGTGGCAGCCTGATGGTTACACCCAAGGAGATCGACCGTCTGATTAATGATATGTCAAAGATATTAGCGGCGGCTATAGCCCAAAGTGTACATCCGGGGGTTGATAAAAAAAATTATCATCTTTATTTAAATTGATTTTCAATTTAAAAAAACCTCCGCTCGGCGGAGGCTTTTTTGTTATATTCTTTTTAAATTAATAACTGCCATAACTGCTGGAGCTACCAGAGCTGCTGGAGCTGCTGGAAATGGTGGGGGAAGCACTGGCAATAGAAGAAGATTGACCTTGTGCCAAAGCTTGTTCAGCAAAAGCCACCATTTTCTTAGTCATGTTACCACCAACATAACCATTTTGACGAGATGATAATTGACCTTTGTCAATAGAATCATAGTTAGAAATACCAAGTTCGCTAGCTACTTCCATTTTGAATTTATTCAAGGCGCCGGAAGCGGCGGGAACTGCAGGTGTATTTGAAGATCTGCTCATTAAGTTTCACCTCCTTTTTCCTTAACTGTGCTTATTATTTGCTAAGAGAGAAAAAACTATGCTTGTGTCCAAAATGTATTATTTTCCTAATTTGGTAAATAAAAAAAAGAGCTTTCGCTTAAAAGCGAAAACCCTTTTTTAAAAAAATTTAATTGGCAAAAATGCTGCTATATAGCCGCCAACCTCCGGAAATATTATAGCAATCGAAATCATGTTCTTCCAGGATTTGGCAAGCGATATAAGAGCGTAAAGCACTGTGACACAGCACATAAATCGGCTTGGCATTATCCAGACGCTGCAAATTGGGCCGCAGTTCATCAATAGGTATATTGATGAAGCCATCGATGCTGCCGTCGGCGAATTCTTCTTCCGTACGCACATCCAAAAGCGTAACACTGCCGTCACGCGGCAAGGCGGCTATGTCATGCCAATGAATAATTTTGACCCTGCCGGCCAGGATATTTTCCGCCACGCAGCCGGCCATATTAACCGGATCTTTGGCTGATGAATAGGGCGGCGCATAAGCAAGCTCCAGCTCCGTCAGATCATATACGCTCATGCCGGCCCTGATAGCCGTGGCCAGCACATCAATACGTTTATCCACCCCGGTAAAGCCTACTATCTGAGCGCCCAGCAATTGGCCATCATTCTTATCGAATATGATCTTGATGGACATGCCTTCAGCATCCGGATAATAAGTAGCATGAGAAAAAGAATATGTAAATGATTTTTCATAGTCAATGCCCTGTTTTCTGGCCTTATCTTCAGAAATTCCCGTCATGGCCACCGTCAGGTCGAAGCATTTGAGAATAGCGCTGCCCTGAGTACCGACATATATACTGTTGAGCCCGAAAATATTATTGGCGGCGATGCGCGCCTGCTTATTGGCCGGACCGGCCAATGGTATATAATCAGGCTGTTCGCTAACCAGATTGACGGCCTGCACCACATCACCCACGGCATAAATATGCGGATCGGAGGTGCGCATATGGACATCTACCACCACAGCACCCTTTTTATCCACTGCCAGCCCGGCTGTTTGGGCCAGCTGGCTTTCCGGACGCACACCTATAGAAAGCAGCAGCATATCAGCCGTGATTTCTTCATCTGTCAATTGCAGGACCAAGCCATCGTCCGTCGGCCGGCAAGCCTGGAGGCTTTGCTTTAAAAGCAATCTGACGCCTTTTTCCCGCAGATGATTATGCACTTCACAGGCCATATCATAATCAAGAGCGGTGATCACATGATCTGTTGCTTCTACAACCGTGACAGACAATCCGGCAGCTTGAAGATTTTCCGCCATCTCCAATCCTATATAACCTCCGCCTACGACCACGGCCTTTTGCGGCTTGCGCTGCAAAATATAATCTTTAATACTAAAAGTGTCGGCAATATTGCGCAAAGTGAAAACACGGCCGTCATCAAGCCCCGGCAAAGGCGGCACAAGCGGCGCCGCTCCGGGAGAAAGCAACAGCTTATCATAGCTTTCATCATAAATTTTACCGCTGCGCAAATCTTTGACCTGCACAGTTTTATTAGCACAATCGATAGATAAAGCCTGTGATAAATCACGCACATCGATAGCAAATCGCGCATTTAAACTTTCCGGAGTTTGCAGGATCAACTCGTCACGATCGCTGATCTTATCACCGATATAATAAGGGAGGCCACAATTGGCGAAAGAAATATATTCTCCCCGTTCCAGCATTACTATCTGCGCCTTTTCATCCAATCGGCGCAACCGTGCCGCAGCAGTGGCCCCGCCGGCCACTCCGCCTATGATCAGAGTTTTTGTCATGGAAATGCCACCTTTCTCTGTTAAAAACAACCTGCCACCTAAAAGAATGATAACATCATTTCAATAATGATTATATTAAAAATCGGCGGCAATCACAGCCGCACCCAAAGCACCGCAAACCTGCGGATTGTCGCCAATGACCAACTTTTGCCCCAGCAAAGACTCAATGGCCTGCACAACGCCGGCATTATAGGCGACGCCGCCCGTCATCATATATGGCTCTTGCGGACCCAGTCTTTGCAGCAAAGAAAAAATCTTGGCAGCCACAGCCTTGTTGATGCCATGCACTATATCAGGCAGTTTTTTATTATCAGCCAAAAGTGAGATTACTTCCGATTCGGCAAAGACCGAACACATGCTGGAGATAGTGATATCTTCGTCCCAGTTCAGCCCCAATTGGCTCATCTCATCCAAAGGCAGCTGCAAAGAATGGGCCATCATCTCCAGAAAGCGGCCGGTACCTGCCGCACATTTGTCATTCATGATAAAGTCTTTGACTTTGCCGTCCGCGGACAAACGGATGACTTTGCTGTCCTGGCCGCCTATATCAATCACGGTGCGCACATCCGGCCGCAAAAATGCCGCGCCCCTGGCATGGCAAGAGATCTCCGTCACATCCTGGCCGCGGAAAGTGATATTTGCCCGCCCATAACCCGTAGTTACCGTATTTTTTATATCCTGCTCGCTGATACCGGCTATACTTAATGCCCGCTGCAAAGCCTGCTCGGCCGCAACCGCGCCTTTGACTCCTGTGGGCAGCACCACCGCCGCCGCTATCTGTTGCCTATCCTGCAAGATGACCACATTGGTGCTGGTAGAGCCGATATCTATACCCACTGTATATTTTTTGCCATTCATAGACTTATTTTGTTGCTCCTTATTTGCTTTTTTCTTATTTTCTTTTTTCTCTTTGGGCAAAGCCTCAAAATATGCCTGCAAGCGGGTGTTGATCTGGCCTTTGTTCTGCTGTGACCAATCGCTTTCCACTTGCAGCACCGGCAGCAGCAGCTCTTCTTTAAGCCTGGCATATTCCAAGCCATAATAATCGCAAAACTTCACCGTATGATAGATGATGCCGCGCAGATGAGGATCATTGACCAAAGCCCGCCTTGCGCCCACATTCTCCATGCGCATACAAGGCATCTGCGCTAACAGCTCACCGGCATACCAGGTCATGAGCTTATCCACATCCTCCATATCAATACCTGGCGGCGGCGGGGCCAGGCGGCGGCCGCCACTGCAAGTCAGATCCAGCAGAGGCAAAGGCGAGAGCCTTTCGATCTTGGCCAAAAGCTCAGGATTGATGCGCGCGCCCAGGACGGCAATGTAGCCACCCTGCTTATCAACAGCCGCAGTTTGGAAAGCGGCTCGAAACTTGTCAGCGTCGAAGCGGCGGCCCGTTTGCCGCTCATAGTCGGCCAGCAGGCGCAAAAGTTGTTGCTTGAACAAAAGTTTGCCGCAGCCGCTCTCATTATGGGGCAGATCCAGCCACATCACATCCAAACCCTGCGCCCGCAGCACATCATAGAAGCGGCGAATGGAATCACAGCAATCGGTCAACAGCAGCTGCTTGCCGTCTGGCACGGCATCTTCCAGCAAGGCCCGGCTGAAGCTGCAAACATTGGCATGGATCAGGTGATCGGCAGTGACCATGCTTCCCATCTGCGGAAAAAGCGGACGGCATTGCTCACCCATAGCCGCCAATAGCTCTAGCGGCGTATATTTACAGATGTAATATATCATTTTCTCTTATCCTCTAGCATTTCCAGAAAAGCCTGCAAGCGTGTCAGCATCTGCCCCTCATTGACATTGTTGCGGTCGCAGCCGTCACCATCCATGACTAAAACAGGAATGCCCTCCTCTTGCAGGTAATCTTTGATAAGTTGAGCTCCACCTTGCGTGGATTTGCAGCCCCAATGGCAAAAATAGATCAGGCCGTCAGCCTTCAGGCAGTGTGCCATTTGCCGCAATTTTTGGGCCCTTCTTTCGATAGGGCCGCCCAAAGTGTTTGTAAGCAGCTTTTGAGCCAAGCCCCGATAAATATCAGTTTCGTCTATCTCCACGGCCGCATCAAAATTGAGGTCGCAGGCCAAAAGCTGATAGCGGGGATCATATTTAAAAAGATCGCTCAAAGAGCGCTGCCAATTAGGCAAGGTATGGGCCCATAATATGCGCAGCTTGCTCGCGGCGGGCAGCGAATTTTGCGCCTCCTGCAGCAAACCGGCATAATATCTCTCCACCTCCGACCGCCCGGCCAGGATATGGCTGAGCAGCACCCGATACATCTCGGAGGTGAAATTATTGGCCACTTCTTTAGTTGATAATTGCTGCAAATATTGCTCATAAAGGCGCAAAGATCTGTTTTCCCTTTTGATCGCCTCAATCAGCCTGGCCTCATCGAAACTCCGTCCGCTGACCCGGCACAAAAAATCGGGCAGTCCGCGCAGCTGCTCGGCCACATAATCCACACTTTCCTCATGACAATTATTAGGCACATCGATGAAAAAGCTGGGCACATCATAATGCTCGGCGATACTGCGGAAGCTGATATTATTGGCATCGCAAACCAAAGAGGTGTAAAGAACGGCAGCCGGCCTAGGCAAAAAGTCGGACAGGGCCGCCGCCATCAGGATCTTATGATATGAGCAATAGCTGGGCGGCAGGCCATGCGCCTCGGCATAACGAATAAAGGCATGGTCACAGCCGGCACCGTTGATATAGGCGGCCAGGCCCTCCGCGCACAGCGGCTCCAACCCCATGGCATGGATAGGGGCAC
>CAYRML010000022.1:0-20102 GCA_964425485.1 uncultured Peptococcaceae bacterium
ATCTTGTGGATCGAGGCAATTGACCGCTCTGGCCAATATTTTGGCAGTCGAAGTCTTGCCGGTGCCTCTGGGACCACAAAAAAGATAGGCATGGACAAAATTACCCTTTTTAATAGCGTTTTTCAATGTGCGACTAATATGCTCCTGCCCGGCCAGCTCAGCAAAAATGCGCGGGCGGAAGCGACGGTATAATGCAGTGTATGCCATAATATCTCCTTTTATCGCTTTAATATTTCTCTGCCGGCTTTGCTTTTCCTGCTATAGGTAAAGACCATATATCGATTACATAACTATTTGCTGCAATTTTCTCCGAGGGAAAATAAAGGTTGTATAAGAATCCGTTTTTTGATAGAATATTAAAGTAAGACTATTGTTATAAATTTTGCCGTGATAGATGGGGCGCTAGCGGTGCCTTGTAACCTTCAATCCGCTACAGGAGGGTCGACGCCTTTTCTGAGGGTCTGCTTTGTGAGGTCTGACTTCGACAAGCAGTGATGATTATCGGGTCCCGTGCGACGAACGGACGTAAACCCCGCCAGGTCCGGAAGGAAGCAACGGTAAGCGTATTAGTTTCGGGTGCCGCGGGATAGCCTGGTTGGAGCCGGCTATCGTTGTTCCGCTCGGAAGGTATGATTCGAAGAAAGGTTCACGGCATTAGTTTTATCAAAAGGCAGCCAGCCAGCTGCCTTTTGTAATATCAGCTAATCATGCCAAATATTACCTCCTTAAAAATGAGGATGGTTTTGCAAATCAATAGCGAATAGTTTATTAACATTTATCTGCGGCAAAAAATTACATTCATATTACAATTAAAGATTATTAGGAGGTAAAAATGGGGTACATAGTAAAAAAATATATGCCTGTTGTCATCTTGCTTATGACGCTATCAGCGCTTGCCAGTTTTTGTCTGCTTGGTAACCAAAAGGTAGAAGCCGCTGTCAAGCCCACAGAAAGCCCGAACATTAAAATTTTTATTGATGAGCAGCCTTTAGATACCAAGGATAGCGTGGTCTTAGTCTCTAATAACCGCACACTTTTACCTTTTCGTGTGATTTTAGAGGGGCTGGGAGCGACCGTCAATTGGGATAATACAGCCAAGACAGCCAGCGCCACTTTAGGGACAACCACTTTAAAGCTTAAGCTCAATTCCACTACCGCTTATAAAAATGGCGCTGCCGTGACTATGGATACAGCAGTATTGGGCTATAAAGACCGGGTCTATATACCCCTGCGTTTCGCTAGCGAAGCACTGGGCAGTACTGTTTTCTGGGACAGCTCAAGCAAAAATGTCTATATTACCAGCCAAAATACCGGCTCGGAACCGGAACCAATACTGGAACCGGTCATCAAGATCAATGGTTATGCCATGGCCTTGACCTCACCTTTATATAAAGCCGGTACTACAGGCTCTTTATATGTTTCCGTCGATGATTATATGGAGCATCTATCTCGATATCTGCCGGCTGAATATTTCTTTTCCTGGAGTAATGATGATAAAGAAAGCTATACTATATTATTTGATGGTGTAAAAAGAGTATTTTATCCGGAAAAGGATTATTATCTGCAAAATGATGAAAATAAAGCTCTGAATAATAAATTAATCCTCGTTAACGGTATAGTTTATATCCCCTTGGCCTTCTCACAGGAAGTTTTGGGCGGCAGTATCAGCTATAATTCCTCGACCAATACCACAAATATAAGCATCAACAGGCCCAAATTCAAAACGGAATTTGTGGAAAAGGAAACCGTAGAAAATTACATTCCTGTATTGGTGGAAAAAGCCACTATGGATGGCGACAGAATCTTCAGCATTAGTGACAATCCGGAGGTATTGAATTCTTCATCCATACCGCTTTTTGGCGATTCCATCATTATGCAGACCGATATATCCACCAAAAATAATACCAGCGAGCACCGCGTTTTCGGCTGGCATATCAACAAAATGGGCAAAAGACTCAAACTGGGTATAGTTATAGAAAACACCGGATCCAGCGCCATCAAGATAGATAAGGCCAGCGTAGTATCCCGCACCACCTTCAATACCTGGTATAATTATGACGTTGGTATGCCACTGGCCGAGGCTCTGCTTTCCAATCAGATGTCCGATATCAACACTGATGATAATATATTACCGGCCGGCGCCTCCAAGCTATTACACTCTTTTACTCTCAGTGACACACAAATGGTGGGCTTCATCTTGGATTTGGATCTGGTAAAATCGGGCAGCAGCAAAGGCTTAAACTATCAAATCCGCGTGGTAGTATCTACTGATGATTCTACTGATTTGCAATCTATTAGCGGTGATAACCTAATCGCTGATACGGTCTCCACCTATCCCCGAGGCACTTGGGAATCCTCTGAAATATATGCAGAATTGCCAACTTATGAAGTTGGCTCGGATGAGGTTTCTTACAGTATATCAAACGGTATTACAGATAATCTTTTTACCAAGGACAATTCCCTAGATAGCAGGGATCAAACCGTTGATAATATCGGGCATTTCGGCGTCATATATAAAACAAGATTAACCTTTGATAATAATGGAGGACAAGATCGCACCGTAAGAATTAGATTGGTCGGGCGCGGCGGCAACTATTCCTGCGCCGTCAAAACCCCCGACGGTGTATTTCTTACACCGATATTAAAACCACATAAAGAGGCAGCTATCGTTTATCAATTCACACCACCGTCAGGCACCAGCTATCTTGATCTGCAAATCATCCATGCCGGAGGTTCCGACCTGCCCGTGGCCATAAATATTTTAACGTTATAATATTAAGAATCTCATTGTATACTTATAATAGCATAATTTTTTAATAGTAATAATAGTCGGCTTATAAGCCGACTATTATTACTATTAGCACAAAAAGCCCCTTTAACAAAAATAAGCGGCTTTTTGGCCTAGCACTTTTTATCTTATCACTAAGGTAATGCCTGCTTTTGCTCAACCATCATGCTTACCTGTGGTTAATAACTACTCCTTTCTTGACAACTGCTTTTACTCTTGTTATATTGAGTAGATAGGGCAATTATATTTACCATTTTTATCTAATCAAAATATATAAGCGATGCATCATGCTCTGGATTCCTTTATGGGGGTTGATAATACCGTTGTAAAATTTACAACTTGATATACATATAGTTATAACTTATTTTTAAGATTCAGGAGAAAGGTCTGAACAAAATGAACAGTTTAGCAAAGAAACAGCCAAACCGCACCGTCATTTTAGCCGCTTGCGTAATCATCATGCTCTGCCTAGGCATTATTTATATGTGGAGTATTTTTTCCAAATATGTTTGTGCTTTTTATGGCTGGGAGCTTAGCCAGGTCTCATTGACATCATCAATCATGTTTGCTGCCTTTGTTGTAGGCATAATTTTTGGCGGCAAGCTACAACCCAAAATAGGTGCAAAAATAACAACCATCATCGGCACCTTACTATTTGCTGGCGGTATATTTTTAACATCACTGATCCCCGCCGCCTATCCTTGGCTTCTATACATAACATATGGCATTTTAGCCGGGTTCGGTGTGGGCATGGGTTATGCCTGCGCTCTAGCTTGCAGCCAGGCCTGGTTCCCCGATAAAAGGGGTTTTGCCAGCGGCATTACTTTATCTACATTCGGGCTTTCCGTAGTCCTTTTCTCTCCCATTGCCGAATCCTTACTCAATAATTACGACCCGCCGACAACATTTAGGATTTTTGCCCTTATTTTCTTTGTCATTTGCTTTGCTGCGGCATTGCTGATAAAAGATAAGATTATCGAAGAAACTTCAATAGAAGGGGATCTGCAGACAGAAGCTGTAAAACAATATAAACCTGGAGAAATGATCAAAAGCAAATATTTTTATCAGATCACAACAATCCTCTTGTGCACCGCACCAGCCTATCTGATCATAATACCAATATTGAGACCTTTGGGGGAATTAAGGGGTCTTCCCTCTAATCTGGCGGTATTCTCCGTCATGCTAGTCGGCATTTGCGGCTGTGTAGGGCGTTTTATCATCGGCAGCCTTTCTGATAAAATTGGCCGCAAATATGCCCTGATAACCACCAGCACCATCACCATCATCAGCTCCTTGCTTCTGATCAGCATAACCGGTATAGGATTTTTAGTGGTCACTGCGGCCATAGGATTTGCCTATGGCGGCCTAACAGCCCTCATTCCTCCTACCGCTGGCGACTATTTTGGTGTCAAATATGTCGCTTCAAACGTAGGCTGCATCATGCTGGGTGCAGCATTTTCCTCAATATTTTTCCCTCTTTTCATCAATAGTCTCTCGCCAGGCAACGTGGATTATGCATCATATTTCATAATTCCGGCAATAACAGGGGCCATCGCCCTCGTATGTGTCCTGTTTATGAAAAATAAACAGACGGTATAATTAACTTATATACATAAAAGGAGCCCTTTTGTAGAGGGCTCCTTTTTTATGTTTTGTTGCTTCTGATCGCTTTCCAGACACCGGGCATCAGCATGACCCAAATGGGGAATATTTCCAGACGACCGGCCAGCATATCAAAGATAAAAACTGTCTTGCTGACCGGGCTGAAGATCTCAAAATTGGATCCGGGGCCAACGGCCCCTAAGCCTGTACCAATATTGTTGATGGTACCGGACACTACGGAAAGAGTAGTGGCAAAATCAAATCCCTCCCAGGAAACAATCAAAGTACTGACAATAAAAATTGCTGCATAGGCCACCATATAAGCCCGGATGCCTTTCATGATAAATGGCTCTACGGGTTTGCCGTTAAGATGCAATGATTGGACAGCGCGCGGATGTATCAATTTATCGATTTCCATGCGGGCCGCCTTAAACAGAAGCAAAATCCTGGCAACCTTGATGCCACCGCCTGTGGAACCGGCACAACCTCCCACAAGGGTAAGAAAAAAAAGTATAAATTGGGAAAACTGCGGCCATCGTGTATAATCTGTTGTAGCAAAGCCCGTTGTGGTCATCAAAGAAGCCACTTGGAAAGAAGAATAACGCAAAGATTCCCCCAACGTTTGATAAATGGGGCCAAATAAATTGAAGGTAATTAAAGCAATAGCCGAGCCCATGATAATCAAATAGGCCCAGACCTCTTCATAATGCAGAGCTTGTGTTATCTTTTTGATCATAATCAGAAAATAGAAATTGAAAGAGACCCCAAACAAAATCATAAATACATTGATAACTCCCTGTAAATAAGCGCTATCGTAAAAGGCTATAGAATCGTTTTTCAGAGAAAAACCTCCGGTGCCGGCTGTGGAAAAGGAATTAACGATACTGTCAAAAATCGGCATGCCTCCCAGATATAATAAAAGGATCTCCACGCCCGTCATCACAATATAAATTCCATATAATATCTTGGCCGTTTGCCCAATTTTCGGTACTAATTTACCGGGGGAAGGGCCAGGACTTTCCGCACGCATCAAATGGATGGTGTTGCCGCCGGCCAATGAGATAATGGCCATAATAAAAACCAGAACACCCATGCCGCCTATCCAATGGGTGAAGCTGCGCCAAAAAAGAATAGACAGCGGCTGGGACTCCACATCGGTTATAACAGAAAAGCCGGTAGTTGTAAATCCGGACACAGATTCGAACAAGGCATCCAAAAAGGAGGGGATAGAGCCACTTAGAAAAAAAGGTAAAGAGCCTATAATAGATAAAAATATCCAGGCTAAAGCCACAATGATAAAACCTTCCGTAGCATATATAGCCTTTTTCTGCGGTCGGCGCCTAATCAAGAAAAAAGCTAGGGCAGCAGCTATGGCAATAGCTACAATAAAGGAAAACGCGCATGAGTTTTCACCCTGATAAAAAGAGATACCCAAGGGAATCAGCATGAACAAAGCCTCAAAACCCAACACATATCCCAGTATATAAAATATCATCTTATAATTCATAAAATTATCCCTAAATCAAACAAATATCATATTAAGATCATTAAGCATTTTTTGTGTGGTAATGACCACTACACTGTCATTTGCCTGTATATAGTCATTACCACGGGGAATGATCAGCTGCCTGCCCCGCACTATAGCGGCAATCAACACATCAGGCCTGGTCTGGATATCGCTCAGCTTTTCTCCCAAATGCAAGGTATGGACGCCAGCTGAAAATTCCACGATTTCCGCCTGTCCCTCGGCAATTCGATAGAGGGTTTTTACCTGGCTGCCTATGGCATTTTCCATAGCACGCACATATTGCACTATCTGATAGGCAGTTATATTCTTGGGGCTGACAACACTATCAATAGCGGATTCTTCTATCAGATCCAGATAGTTGAGCCTATTCATCTTGGCAATGACTTTGGGGACTCCTTTTTTAGAGGCATACATGCCAATCAAAAGATTCTCTTCATCAATATTGGTCAAAGCCACAAAAGCATCCATAACGTCTATACCTTCAGCATCCAAAATGTTTTGATCACTACCGTCGGCATGGATAACTAATATTTGCGGAAAATCCTCGCTGATTTTTTCACAGCGCCGTTCATCATGATCAATCAGGCGCACATGCACCCCCATATCAAGCAGCATTCCGCACAGATAATAGCCTATCCTACTGGCACCTATAATCATAACTGATTTGATTCGATGGTTGATAATGCCGGAAGAATGAAGAAAACGAGCGATTTTTTTATTATCTCCACAAATATATATATGGTCGCCGGCCATCAAAACAAAGCTGCCATCAGGAATAATCACATTATTATTTCTTTCTACAGCACAAATCAAAACATTGATTTTATTTTCCCTGGCTATATTAGCCAAAGATTTGCCATGTAAAGGATTATTGACACCTATTTTAAGCTCAATAACATCTACCAAGCCCTTAGCAAAGCTGCTTGTATTGATAGCCGAAGGGAAACTGATCAGGCGAGAAATTTCCAAAGCCGAGGCATGGTCCGGATTAATGGCCATACTAAGCGCCAATTCTTTTTTCAAAATATAAAGCTGGCGGGCATATTCAGGATTGCGTATTCTGGCAATTGTATGTTTGGCTCCCAATTTCCTGGCCAGAAGACAACAAATCATATTTACTTCGTCAGAGGATGTAGCAGCTATCAAAAGATCAATATCAGCCACACCGGCCTCTTTTTGCACATCATAACTGGCACCGTTACCTTCCACGGTGATAACATCCATAGATTCGCTTACACGCAACAGTGCTTCCGCATCATTATCTATTACAGTAATATTATGACCTTCCTGCAATAATTGCTCGACCAAAGTAAAGCCGATTTTGCCGATGCCTACAATGGCTATATCCATAAACGAACCTCCTAAAATACTAGCAATAGATGCTAATTGCTCATATATTTTAACATTATAACATTCTTTTGTTGATTATAAAACAATTGTGAAAAATTTTATATCTGCTACATAAATATTCAAATACATGCAAATATTTACTATTAAAATAATAAGTGATATAATATAAGAGCAATTTTAACCACCGAAAAAATAAAAGAGGTATAGAATGGGAAACTGGCACAAATTAGACAATGCGGCAAAGCTCTTTCCTTCCGTATATAAAGATACTAACACTTCCATCTTTCGTATTTCCGCCGTATTAAAACAAGATATAGATCCCAAGCTGCTGCAAAAGGCTTTGGATATCGTTATCAAACGCTTTCCTACCTTAACCGTCAGGATGAGGCGGGGGATTTTTTGGTATTATCTGGAGGATACCAATAGCCGCCTCCTAGTCAAAAAAGAGAAGGAATACCCCTGCGCTCCCATGCGTTGGTCTTTGCATGATCACTTTTTAATTAAAGTTTTATACTATAAAAAGCGCATATCTATCGAGGTTTATCATGTATTGGCAGATGCCTTGGGCGCCATGGAATTTCTAAAAACCTTAATTTATCAATATCTAAAAATGCAAGGCATCTCTATCGATAGCCAAGGCCTGCTCATGCTTCCGGAATCAAAGCCGGATCCGGCGGAGATGGAGGACAGCTTCAAAAAATACTATAAACCGTTGGGGCTAAATATCTCACCAGAGCCTAAAGCCTTCTTGATCGGAGGAACACCTTTCGAGGATTTCGGCAATAATATCATCCAGGGAGTTATCAGCGTGGAGCAGCTGAAGCCTATTTGTAAAAAAAAGGGCGTAACTATGACGGAATATCTCTCCGCGCTCTTAGCCTATGCAATTTACAGGGAAATGGCACAATATCAAATTGATCCCAGACCCATCTGCATTGGTATTCCGGTCAACTTGCGTAATATCTTTCCCTCTAAAACTTTGCGCAATTTTTTCGTGCTTGTCCTTATTAATATCAAAATTACCCGTGGTATGGATTTTGATGATATCTTGGAACAAATAAAATTCTACCTCAAACAAAAAACCACGGAAGAATATTTGAACTCGCTCTTGTCCCGCTACGGTAAAATGGAAAATATGCTCATAGCCCGCTTTATGCCTCTTTTTATCAAAGATTTTTTTATCAACTGGGGCTCTATGGCTTTCGGCGAAACACATAAGACAGCAACATTATCCAATATAGGTAATATCAAATTACCGTCGGATATGGCCCCGCATATAGACTGGATGGATATGGTCTTATACCCGACTACGGTATCTCCTATCAATTGCGGCATCTGCTCCGTTGGCGACCGCCTGACTATTTCTTTCGCCCGCACTATCATTGAAACAAAAGTCATCCGTCACTTTTTCTATCACCTGGCTAATAAAGATGGCCTGGATGTGGAAATCTATTCTAATGATTGGGGTACGGAATCATGAA
Source organism: uncultured Peptococcaceae bacterium (assembly GCA_964425485.1). GTDB lineage: Bacteria > Bacillota > Dehalobacteriia > UBA4068 > UBA4068 > CAYRML01. The sequence continues at coordinate 8,750 of CAYRML010000022.1, forward strand.
TAAATGTGATTATTGCCATGTCACGGTCGATGACAGCTTAAAACGGTGCCCTCTTTGCTTCAAAACGCTAAATAAAAAAGCCCTAGGAGAAAATTCTCTATATCCAACCTATGATCACGATATCATAAAAAAGAAACGTTCCCTGATTTTCAAGCTGTCTCTTTTTGCCTCCGTGGCAGGTATTGGCGTTTGTACTTTAGTCAACCTTTTGGCTTGGCCGGGATATTTCTGGACCACCTATGTTATAGTGGCCATCATTTATACCTGGCTTTTAGTCAAAAATACCCTCATGTCAAAAAAACACGGGGGCATCAAATTACTTATTCAGCTAGTAGTCGTTGCTGCCATGCTCTATATCATAGACTTCTTGTTTGGCAAAACGAATTGGTCGGTAAATATAGTGATACCGTTCATGCTACTCTCGGCAATTACTTTGATTCTGATCATGGTATTAGTTAAGCGCATGTTATGGAGCGATTATATCGGCTATGCCATAGTCATAATATTTTCTGGATTCGCTCCTTTGATCTTATACGCCATAGGTGTCGCCACCTTATTATGGCCCAGTATTATGGTCGCCGCTTATGCCGGTATTGTCTTTTTATGGATGTGGCTATTCCGTGATAAACAGTTTAAGAGCGAGTTTACCCGTAGGTTTCATTTTTAAGTATTGGCTCATTCATCTTTAAGATGCAATAAAAAATCTCCTTACCAGGAGATTTTTTATTGCATCTTTTTTAACAAAGACTGTACTGTAAACCATTCAAAAAGGCTTAAAAAGCCAAAAACCAAAATGAAAATACCAAACAGAATAGCCACTATACTACTGGTAGCCTGCAAATTATTAAATATCAGCAAACTTATGACCACAGATATTATAGTTCCAATCAAGGGCAACCACCACACAGCAAGATTTTGCTTTTTATAGCCATTAGCAGTGATGATACCCAAAACAGCCAGTGCTAAAATACCAATGCCAATAATAGCCGGCAGAACATAAGTCGCAACCTGGTTGTTGAACAGCAAAAGCAGCAAGGCAAAAATAAATGTTATGACAGCACGAACCAAACGCCCGGTCTCACTGCGCTGGCTTTTGAAGTATTGTATCAGATAAATTACAGTAAATACTGCCAGTACCAGCCCAACGATCAAAGCAATGGTCGCTAAACCTTGCTGAGGAAAAAAAAGAAGAAAAATCCCAAAAACAATAGCAATTATGCTGAAAAGAACTTTGTTAGAATGATGTTTTTTCGTTTCATTAACATAATTATTATCTACCATCAAGATCACATCCTTTTGGGGGCCGTTGTTTTGTATAGTAAAAAAATCGACAAATACATCACTTGTTTGTATTATATGCTTTTTTCTGCGCATGGTCAATAAAAGTCTTGCCCTGTATCTATAAGTAAAATTAAAAATAACCATAAAATTGCAAACTATTGACATTTAAGCAACAATTTTTTATAATAATGTATAGTTGTATACAAGAACACAAATATCCCAATTTTCTCCAATGTTCATCATCACAGATTTACGTCGATTACAATGCTGCAAAGAAAGGACTGACCATATATGATAGAATTCAACAGAAAAAGTAATCTCATAGAAGAATCGGAATACATGTATGACCTGCATGATGTAGCGGAACCCAATCTTTTCCGGGATATGTTTCCTTATGATGAGATACCGGTCTGCGCTTTCAATCGTCGCGTGGTACCTATATCCATGCCGGAAAATATCTGGCTCACAGATACCACTTTTCGTGATGGGCAGCAATCACGCGCACCGTATACAGTGGAACAAATAGTCACCTTATATGACTATCTGCATAGATTAGGCGGACCAAACGGTCTGATCAGGCAATCAGAATTTTTCCTCTACAGCGATATTGACAAACAAGCCGTCTATAAATGTCAGGAAAGAGGATATGAATATCCGGAAATCACAGGTTGGATCCGGGCATCCAAACAAGATTTCCAATTAGCAAAAAATATGGGCCTAAAGGAATGTGGTATTTTAGTCAGTTGTTCCGATTATCATATTTTCAAAAAATTACATAAAACCCGTCGTCAAGCAATTGACGGCTATTTAGATGTTATACGCCAAGCCATAGAAATCGGCTTGCGCCCACGTTGTCATTTTGAGGACATAACACGCGCCGATTTTTATGGCTGTGTTGTCCCTTTTGCCAATGAATTAGCCAAATTGTCTCAAGAAAGCGGCGTACCTATCAAAATCAGGGCCTGTGATACCATGGGCTATGGCGTGCCTTATATGGGAGCTTCCCTGCCTCGCAGCGTGCCTGGCATCATTTATGGCCTGCATCATCATGCCAATATGCCCAGCGAGCTTCTGGAATGGCATGGTCACAATGATTTTTATAAAGCCGTGACAAATGCCGCCTATGCCTGGCTCTATGGGGCATCCAGCGTCAATTGCTCTCTGCTCGGCATAGGAGAACGCACAGGCAATACACCACTTGAGGCTATGGTCATTGAATATGCCCAACTGCGCGGCACCACAGATGGTATGGATACTACCGTCATCACAGAAATAGGTGAATATTACAAAAAAGAAATTGGCTATAAAATGCCGACACGCACACCCTTTTTGGGCGATAATTTCAATGTCACCCAAGCAGGCATCCATGCCGACGGCATGCTGAAAGATGAGGAAATATATAATATTTTCAATACTACTAAAATACTCAATCGTCCACCCGGAGTTATTGTGGGTAAGACTTCCGGCGCGGCCGGCATCGCTCATTGGATCAATAGCTATTTAGGCACCAATTATAATAAAAATGATGGAGTTGTAATCAAACTCAAAGAGTGGGTAGATCATCAATATGACAATGGCCGTATCACACATTTGGCAAAAAAAGAATTGGTAGATGCTCTTAACATGCTTTTCCCGGACTTGGAGGAAAGCCTTAAGAAAAATAAATAATAGTTCTTTGAGGAGGCTTTTTATGAATTTAACTGAAAAAATCATCGCTGCCCACCTAGTTTCCGGACAGATGAAAGCGGGGCAGGAAATATCCATTCGCATAGATCAAACATTGACACAGGATTCTACCGGCACCATGGCCTATCTGCAACTCGAAGCCATGGGCATACCGAGGGTAAAAACACAAAAATCTTTGGCTTATATCGATCATAACACCCTACAGGCCGGCTTTGAGAATGCTGATGATCATAAATATATACAGACCGTAGCCTCCAAACATGGCGTATATTTTTCTCGTCCCGGCAATGGCATTTGTCATCAGGTGCAACTGGAACGATTCGGAAAACCAGGCCTGACTTTGCTGGGGTCGGACAGTCATACACCCACCGGCGGCGGCATGGGCATGTTAGCTATAGGCGCTGGTGGCTTAGATGTTGCTGTGGCCATGGGTGGCGGACCTTATTATCTGATGATGCCTAAAGTATGCCGCGTCAACCTCATAGGACAACTTTCCCCTTGGGTCACTGCCAAAGATATAATTCTTGATGTGCTGCGCCAAATTTCTGTCAAAGGTGGCGTAGGCAAAGTTATGGAATATTGCGGGCCCGGCGTCGCCACCCTTTCTGTACCGCAAAGAGCAACTATCACCAATATGGGTGCAGAGCTGGGCGCAACCTCATCCATTTTCCCCAGCGACGATGTAACCAGAGCCTTTTTGAAAGCCCAGGGCAGAGAGCAAGACTGGCAGGAATTGCTGCCTGATGCTGATGCTACTTATGATGAAACCATCACTGTCGATCTCAGTACTTTAGAGCCATTGGTCGCCATGCCCCACAGCCCGGATAATGTGGTCAAAGTCAGCGATATCGCCGGCACAAAGGTTAATCAAGTAGCTATTGGCAGCTGCACCAATTCATCTTATGCCGATATGATGACGGTCGCCACTATTCTCAAAGGCCATACCGTAAATCCGGATGTCAGCCTGGTCATCGCACCCGGCTCCAAACAAGTATTACAGATGCTGGCCGAAAATGGCGCTTTGGCTGATCTGGTCAGGGCTGGCGCCCGTATCCTGGAATGCGTTTGCGGTCCTTGCATAGGCATGGGACAAGCACCGCAAACGGATGCTGTTTCCCTGCGCACCTTCAACCGCAATTTCCCCGGACGCAGCGGCACTGTATCCGCCTCTGTTTACTTGGTAAGCCCGGAAGTGGCCGCGGCCTCTGCCCTCAGCGGCGTCATCACCGATCCCCGCACTTTGGGGCAAGCCCCGGTAATCGAGCAGCCGCAGCAATTCGTTATCAATGATAATCTGATCATAGCGCCGGCTGCTGATCCGGAGGAAGTGGAAGTCGTGCGCGGACCTAATATCAAGCCATTTCCCATCAACAGTCCGCTGGCAGAAAATATTGAGGCCAAGGTCTTGCTTAAGGTGGGCGACAATATTACAACAGACGATATCATGCCCTCCAATGCCAAATTGCTTCCCTATCGCTCCAATATCCCGCATTTGTCTGAATATTGCCTCACCCCCTGCGATCCTGAATTCCCCCAAAGAGCAAAACAAGCGAACGGCGGCTTCATCGTGGCCGGCAGCAATTATGGACAGGGCTCCAGTCGCGAGCATGCGGCTTTGGCTCCCCTGCAGCTCAAAATCAAAGGCATAATCGCCAAATCATTCGCTCGCATACATATGGCCAATCTTATCAATAATGGCATATTGCCGCTAACTTTCGTTGATGCGGCTGATTATGATAGTATTTCTTGTGATGACATGCTAAGCTTCAAAGATGCTCCGGCCCAAATCATGGCCTCCACCGGCGGCAAGAAGCTGATTATCCATAATCAAACCACCGGTAAAGATATAGAAGTAGCTATCGCTCTTTCCGAACGGCAGGTTAAAATCATCTTGGCTGGCGGATTACTTAACTACACAAAAAATAACAATTAAAATTACTGCGAAAGGGTTTATACATGGAAAAAATCAAAATGACCCATCCCATCGTGGAAATGGACGGCGATGAAATGACTCGCATCTTATGGCAAATGATCAAAGATCAACTTATTTTACCTTTTGTAGATTTAAAAACAGAGTACTATGATTTAGGATTAGAAGAAAGAGACCGCACCTGCGACCAAGTGACCAAAGATGCGGCTTATGCCACTCAAAAATATAAAGTTGCCGTTAAATGCGCCACCATCACACCCAATGTCCAACGCATGTCCGAATATAATCTGAAAGAAATGTGGAAAAGCCCCAATGGCACTATCCGTTCGATATTGAAGGGCACGGTTTTCCGCTCCCCCATCGTTATCAGCAGCATCAAGCCGGTAGTGAAAAATTGGCAAAAGCCGATCACCATCGCCCGCCATGCTTATGGCGACGTTTACAAAGCCGTAGATTTACGCACAGAAGAAGCCGGCACAGCCAAATTGACCTTTACCGGCAAAAGCGGCAAAGTGCAGGAAGTTACCGTGCAGGAATTAGATGGCCCCGGAGTATTTCAGGGCATGCACAACAGCGCCCAATCTATTCGCGACTTCGCTCATGCCTGTTTCCAATACGCAATAAGCACCAAACAAGATCTGTGGTTTTCCACCAAGGATACTATTTCAAAGGTTTATGACGGCTTGTTTAAGGAAGTTTTTACAAAAGTTTATGAAGAATATAAAGATCAGTTCGAAAAACTTGGTATCATCTATTTTTACACTCTAATCGATGATGCCGTGGCTCGCGTTATTCGCTCTCAAGGCGGTTTCATCTGGGCTTGCAAAAACTATGATGGCGATGTCATGAGCGACATGGTCTCCACTGCTTTCGGCAGCCTAGCCATGATGACCTCGGTATTAGTCAGTCCCGATGGCAACTTTGAATACGAAGCTGCCCACGGCACAGTCACCCGTCACTATTATAAATATCTAGAGGGCGAAGAAACCTCCACCAATCCTATCGCTACCATCTTTGCCTGGAGTGGCGCTTTAAAAAAACGTGGTCAATTGGATAATTTACCTCAATTGGTCAATTTTGCCCAAGCGCTGGAAGATGCCAGTATGCAAACGATGGAAGATGGTATTATGACCAAAGATCTGGTAGGCCTGGTGGAAGGGCAAGAAGCTACAGCCGTTACCTCTGCAAAATTTATAGAGGAAATTGCTCAAAGATTGGCAGCTAAAATATAAAGCATATTTCTTGGCAACTTAAAATTAAGGTTATTCAATTGAAAGGGGACAATTATGATGAACCGCCTGGAGTATGACGACAATGATATCGCAACCGGCTCCGGCTTATTACGCAGTCGTGTTTTCCGACAGATAGAAAATGATATAATATCCGGAAAATATAAATTGGGTGATAGCCTCACGGAAAAAGAATTGTCTGATCAAATGGGAGTAAGCCGCACCCCTATACGGGAGGCTTTTCGTCAACTTGAATTGGAAGGGCTAGTACAATCCATCCCTAACAAAGGGGTTATTGTCACTGGCATTGCCCAACAAGATATCGAAGATATCTATTCTATCAAAATCGCTATCGAGGGGCTGGCAGCACGTTTGGCAGCCGAAAGGATTTCCCCGCAAGATCTAGCCGATTTGGAAGAAACAGTAGATTTGATGGAGTTTTATGTGGGCAAAAATGATATACAACGTCTCTTGCAGCTGGATTCTCGCTTTCATGAAATAATTTTCATGGCCAGCAAAAATCGGCCTTTGATGCTGATGTTGACAAACTTCCACAACTATGTGCAAAGAGCGCGCAATGAATCCCTGGCAACTCCAGGCAGGGCCAAAAATACATTGGCGGAGCATAAATTGATTCTAGGAGCTCTGAAAAATGGTGATCCCAACAGGGCAGAAGAATTGACCAAATCCCATGTACAAAACACAATGGATAACTTAAACTCTCTCGGTTGAACAGATAAATCAAAAGACGGTACATTTAACTGTACCGTCTTTTGATTTATCTGTGGCAGCTATGCTTAGGCCTTTTTAATAGGTTGTCGGATCACTGTTTTAAGATTTTGCTTTTGGCATTTACGGGGATCGCTAAGATAAATTTCATGATGGCGCCTTTTTGAGGAAATATCAATAGTATATCCTGCTTCTTCCGTAAAACGCTCTAACAATTGTATAGAATCCGCCTCCTCATCATAAGAGCCAATATGCATCATCTGCACACATAAGCCTTCTTGAAAAGTCCACAACCGAGCAGCAGCAAGATCTAAACCCATTTTTTTGGCGGATAATCTTTTACAGGCCCATTCTAATGTTTCCATATTTACAAATTCCGGCTGACGAATCATAGAAGTCCAGCAAAAACGTCCTTTCTCTTTAATATTAAATCCATTGAAGAGAGTATCATCAACCCACCATAATCCCTCCAGTGGCGGTACTACATATTCAAAATATCCCGGCGGTTTTTCACCACCCATCTTACTCATTTTTATTGTCCAAGATAAACCATAAAGCATCTCCAGCGCATTTCTATAAGCGGGACAAGTATTGGGATCACCCTGCCCATCTACAGCAATAAAAGTCATTTCCGGGACTTCGATCACCATGGGCTTTTTAGGCGGCAGATAAAGATCCTTATATTCTTTTTTATAATCAAATTTATCAGCCATTATTCACCCCCAATAATTTATTATAGCAAAAAAGCTGCTGACCAATGGTCAGCAGCTTTTTAAGCTATTCTTATTTATATTTAGGACGAGCAACATAGGTGGTATGCAGAATATGATGTGCTTTGTGGGAACCCGGTTTTTCCAGATAATCTTTATAGATTTCTTGAACAAACGGATTTTCATGAGATTTACGCAGGGTCATAGCAGCATCTTCATTATAGAGTGCTTTGGCACGTTCTGCACGCAGATCAAGATTATTGCGGACGCTGGAAGGTTGGATCGGTTGACCACCACCATTTACGCAGCCGCCGGGGCAAGCCATGATTTCGATGAAATGATATTGCGGAGCTTCACCAGATTTGATCATGTCGAGTAATTTGGCAGCATTAGCAGCACCAGAGGTGACAGCAACTCTGACTTTAGTGCCTTTAAGATCATATTCGGCAGCTTTAACACCTTCAACACCACGTACATCATGGAAGTCTAAATCTTTGAGTTCTTCACCGGTTACGATTTCATAAACGGTACGCAAAGCGGCTTCCATAACACCACCGGTAGCACCAAAGATATGAGCGGCACCGGAAGCAATACCAAAGGCCGGATCAAATTCTTCATCAGGAAGACGATCAAACATAATGTCTGCAGCTTTGATCATTCTGGCCAATTCACGAGAAGTGATGGCAACGTCAATATCAGGATAACCGGAAGCGCTTTGATCATCACGGGTGATTTCGAATTTTTTGGCCGTACAAGGCATGACGGAAACTACAAAGACGTCTTTAGGATCAATACCCATCTTTTCAGCATAATAAGTTTTCATCAAGGCACCAAACATTTGTTGCGGGGATTTGCAGCTGGAGAGGTTGGGTATGAATTCTGGATAATAATGTTCACAGAATTTGATCCAACCGGGGCTGCAGGAAGTGATCAGAGGCAATACGCCGCCGTTAGCGATACGGTCAAGAAGTTCCGTACCTTCTTCCATAATGGTAATGTCGGCAGCGGTGTCAACATCAAACACCCCGTCAAAGCCCATGCGACGAAGAGCGGCAACCATTTTAGGCTCAACGTTTTCGCCGATAGCATAACCAAATTCTTCACCTAAACCGGCTCTGACAGAAGGAGCGGTACCGATGACAACATGCTTTTCGGGATCTTGCAAAGCAGCCCAAACAGCTTTCGTATCATCTTTTTCCGCCAAAGCGCCAACCGGACAAACATTAATGCATTGACCGCAGGAAATGCAAGGCACTTCCGTTAAGTCTTTGTCAAATGCACAAGAGACGTGGGTGTCGAAACCACGATCGTTGGGGCCGATAACCGCAACATGTTGATTGTGTTTACATACCGCTACGCAGCGACGACAAAGAACGCATTTAGAATTGTCACGGACAAGATGAGGGGCTTTGTCTTCAATTTGAGGCAGCATTTCCTTATCATTGCCAAAGCGAACTTCTTCGATACCGAATCTTTCGGCCAAAGCTTGCAGTTCGCAGCTTTGATTTCTGATGCAGGTCAAGCATTCTCTTCTGTGGTTAGAGAGGATCAATTCCAAAGTCATGCGGCGAGATTTTTGTACTCTGGCAGAATTTGTATATACCTCCATACCTTCGTTGACAGGAAAAACGCAAGCAGCAACGAGTGAGCGAGCACCTTTAACTTCGACAACACAGATGCGGCAAGCACCAATAGCATTTATATCATTCAGATAGCACAACGTAGGAATATCTATGCCAACGGATCTGGCTGCTTGGAGAATAGTAGAGCCTTTGGCTACATCATATTCTCTATCGTTGATTTTAATTTTTACTGTATCAGTCACTTTCTATCTCTCTCCCTTCTATAAGTAATCTACTTATTTTTTAATGATAGAATTAAATTTACAGGTATCCATGCAAGCACCACATTTAATGCATTTTTCTTGGTCGATAATATGGGCTTCTTTTACATTACCGCTGATAGCATCGGTTGGGCAAACACGTTTACATGCAGTACAACCTTTGCACAAATCAGCCTCGATAATATAGCTAAGCAAATCTTTGCAGACGCCAGCCGGGCAGCATTTTTTGGTAATATGAGCTTCATACTCATCACCGAAATAACGCATTGTAGAAATAATCGGGTTAGGAGCAGTTTGACCAAGAGCACAGAGGGAGCTGTCTTTCAAGTGAGCAGCCAATTCCTTGAGTGTTTCCAGATCTTTTTGGGTACCTTTGCCCGAAGTAATTTTTTCCAAAATCTGATAAAGACGTTTGGTACCGATACGGCACGGAGAACATTTACCGCAAGATTCATCAACTGTGAAATCAAGGAAGAATTTTGCAACGTCAACCATGCAGTTATCTTCGTCGATAACGATCAAACCACCGGAGCCCATCATGGAGCCGATAGAAACCAGGTTTTCATAGGTGATAGGAGTATCTAAGTTTTCAGTAGAGATACAACCACCGGAAGGACCACCAGTTTGAGCAGCTTTGAATTTTCTGCCATTGGGGATACCGCCGCCGATTTCTTCGATAACCAGTCTCAAAGGGGTACCCATAGGGATTTCAACCAAACCGGTATTATTAATCTTACCAGCTAAGCAGAAAACTTTGGTGCCGGGGTTAGTATCAGTACCGATAGAACGATACCAATCAGCTCCGTTCAAAACGATAGCAGGAATATTAGCCAAAGTTTCAACGTTATTCAAGATGGTCGGTTTAGCAAACAAACCTTTGATAGCCGGGAACGGAGGACGCGGACGCGGTTCGCCACGTTTACCTTCGATAGAGGTCATCAAAGCAGTTTCTTCACCACAAACGAATGCGCCAGCGCCGTAACGCAATTGGATATCGAAATTGAAGCCGGTGCCCATAATATTGTCACCCAAAAGGCCATAGGCTTTTGCTTGTTCAATAGCGATTTTCAGACGTTTGATAGCAGTAGGATATTCAGCACGAACATAGATGAAGCCTTGGTTAGAGCCAATAGCATAACCGGCAATAGCCATCGCTTCCAGAATAGAGTGCGGGTCGCCTTCCAAAACAGAACGATCCATGAATGCACCCGGGTCGCCTTCGTCAGCATTACAGCAAACATATTTGATTCCTGGGGGTTGAGCTGCTGCAAATTGCCATTTTTTGCCGGTGGGGAAACCTGCGCCACCACGGCCGCGAATACCGGAATCAAGAATGGTTTGCACAACATCTTCGGGTTTTTGTGTAGTCAAAACTTTGCCCAAAGCTTGATAACCATCAAATGCAATATATTCATCAATATTTTCAGGGTCAATGATACCGCAGTTTCTCAAAGCGATACGAACCTGATTTTTGTAGAAATCTGTACTATTCAAAGAATAGGATTGAACCATTATCTCAGCACCTCCTTATTGCGCAGTAATAGTATATTCTTCCACGACATTACCGCCAATGATGTGTTTATCCAACACTTCCATAGCTTTTTCCGGAGTCATGGAAACATAAGTAACTTTGTCTTGACCGGGCACATAAACTTCCACAAGAGGTTCATGCAGGCACACGCCAATGCAACCGGTTCTATATGCTTTAACATTTTTAAGACCTTTTTCTTCGATACCTTTTTGCAAGGCGTCGAGGACAGGCACCGCACCGGCGGCAATACCGCAGGTAGCTAAGCCAACAACTATTCTGATCCCGTCTTCAGATTGACGATTTATTCTAACTGTCGGTTGCATGCTTTCCTTGATAGCAGCAAGATCAGCAAGAGTCTTCATTAATGCACACCTCCAAAATATACTTTTATTCTTAATTCAGTCTAAGAACAAG
>CAYRML010000023.1:0-19292 GCA_964425485.1 uncultured Peptococcaceae bacterium
ATATGTTGAAAAAAGAATATCAGCAGATGCTTCGTACCGCTAAAAGAATAGTAGTTAAAGTCGGCACCAGCAGCCTTACGGATCAGCAAGGTAAAATCGACTCGCAAAAAATCAGCAAACTGACCCGGCAAATAGCAGAACTAAGCCAGGAAGGCAAACAGATGATATTGGTCACATCCGGTGCCGTCGGAGCCGGCCTGGGCAAGCTGGGATTAGGGCAAAAACCCACCTCCATACCGCAAACGCAGGCCCTGGCTGCAATCGGACAGGGGATTTTAATGCAAAATTATGAAAAACTTTTTCATAAATATGATCTAACCGTAGCGCAGATATTATTAACCAAAGATGATTTTTCACAACGGGAACGCTATCTCAATGCCAGAAACACCATCTTGGCGCTGATGGACTACCAAGTGATCCCTATCATAAATGAGAATGATACAATAGCCGTGGAAGAAATCCGCTTTGGTGATAATGATACTTTAGCCTCATTAGTATCCGGGCTTTTATCTGCTGATCTTCTTATTATTCTCTCTGATGTAAAAGGCTTCTACACCAATGATCCACAGGCTGACCCCCTGGCTCAACTTATCCCGGTGATCGAGGATCTAACGGATGAAATAATCGCTTCGGCCGGTGACGCAGGCAGTAAATTTGCATCCGGCGGTATGGTTACAAAGCTGCAAGCGGCAGCCATTGCCAATGCTCAAGGCATCCCCATGGTCTTAGCCAAAAGTGATGAGCCGCAAATATTAAAACAAATCAGCAGCGGCGCCTGCCCGGGTACGCTCTTTCTCCCCAATGATCACCCACTGGGTGGAAAAAAAGGCTGGCTGGCTTTCGGCAGCCAGCCGGAAGGTAAATTGTTCTTAGATAATGGCGCACAAAAAGCCCTGGTCGAGAACGGAAGCAGCCTCTTAGCTACCGGTATCATCAAAGTAGAGGGTGATTTTTTGCGCGGTGCCGTAGTCAGTATTATCGGCAACAATATGGAAATCGCCCGCGGCATCAGCAATTACAGCTCACAGGATATCGAGCTGATAATGGGCCAGCACAGCAGTAAAATCAAAGAGCTGCTGAAACATGCCCATGATATGGAAGTTGTCCACCGGGATCATCTTTCCCTTACTATATAAAACCAAGGAGGTTCAATATGAGCACCAATATACCCGAAACTGACATCGTATTAGAACAAGCGATGCTGGCAAAAAAAGCGTCCAGAAAGCTGGCCTCATTGTCTACAGATGATAAAAATAATATTCTCTTAGATATGGCCGATGCCCTAGAGCAGGAAACCGATTGTATTCTTAAAGCTAACAATATGGATATGGAAGAAGCCAGAGCCAACGGCACCAACGAAGGTATCCTGGATCGTCTGTTACTGACTGCGGCACGGATCAAAGATATGGCTGACGGCCTGCGTTCTTTGGCAGCATTGCCGGATCCTGTTGGCAAGATCGAATCCATGTGGAAAGCGGCTCAGGATATCCGCGTAGGCAAAATGAGAGTGCCTCTGGGCGTAGTAGCTGTAATTTATGAAGCCCGTCCCAATGTCACGGCCGATGTAGCAGGCATTTGCCTCAAGACCGGCAATGCCGTCATTTTGCGCGGCTCCCGCAGCGCCATCCATTCCAATAAGGCCATCTCGGAAATTTTAGCGGTCACCGCGGTTGCTTCCGGAGCTCCTCATGGGGCTATCCAATTGCTTAAAGATTCCAGCCGAGAAGCCTCTAATCGCCTGATGCGCATGAATGATTATATCGATGTGCTGATCCCCCGCGGCGGTGCTGGACTGATTAAGACAGTATTAGAAAATGCCTCCGTACCTGTGATCGAAACAGGTACAGGCAATTGCCATATCTACGTCGATAAAGATGCCGATCTCAATATGGCGGCAGAAATAGCCATCAATGCCAAATGCCAAAGACCTTCCGTCTGCAATGCGGCAGAAACTTTATTGGTGCATGAAAACGTGGCCCTGGAATTTTTGCCTACTTTTGGCCATATGCTGGCGGATAAGGGCGTGGAAGTGCGCGGCTGCCCTGTTACCTGCCAATTGATTCCGGCAGCAAAAGAAGCTTCGGAAGAGGACTATTATACTGAATTTCTCGATCTTATTCTGGCTATCAAAGTAGTAGAAAGCCTGGATGAAGCTATTGACCATATCAATAAATACAGCACCGGTCATTCGGAAGCAATCATTACCGATAATTATACCAGCTCATGGAAATTCCTCAACAATGTGGATTCTGCGGCTGTTTATGTCAATGCCTCTACCCGCTTCACCGATGGATTCCAATATGGTTTTGGTGCAGAAATCGGCATAAGCACCCAAAAAATACATGCCAGAGGGCCTATGGGTTTGGAACAAATGACTACCGTCAAATATATCATCCAAGGTAATGGCCAAGCCCGCAAATAACAACACAGAAATAATAAGGAAATAAAAAAGCCCTCCTGTTTGGAGGGCTTTTTTATTTCCTTTTCAGCTTACGCATAATATTTTTATCTTCTTTGCTTACCCTTTGCGACTCTATAATTTTCTGCAAAGCTTTGTTATATGTAAAATCATCCATCTTGCTTTTCTGTAAATAAGCCAGTGTCCTATCCCTATATTTGATAAAACAAATAGATACGGCCCAGGCAACCGCCATTTTTAGATAATAGCCTTCATGTTCTATGCCATCAAAAATCTGCAAAAGCTCATCAATATGATCATCATCTATAAAATACTGCATAAGCATAACAACAGCAAAACGCAGCTCGAATTCATTTTGTGCGGATAAATAAGGCAGCAGAAAATCATACATTTGTTTCTGATGCTTATGTGTAAACTTCAAACCAGAACAAAAAGCATCACAAACCGCCCAGTTATTGATCTTTGGTACAAAATCTTTGATCAATATCAACATCTGCTCCAGATCCAGATCCTTCTTCACCTTAATATACCCCAATACAGCCGCCTGAAGCAACAATTCTTCATGTGTGGCATCCCCAGCCAGTGATAAATAGGCCCGCCAATTGCCCTTGGCAATTTCTTTGGCCAAGCCCTGGATCACAGGCATAGGCAAGCCGATAAAATTTTCCGTATGGGGAATCAATTTGGCGGAAAATGCCCTGTACTTTTCATCGGACACAGATCCCATATAGTGCAAAAGTTCCTGGTAATCGGTATTCGTCCATTCTTTTTTAATAAATTTTCCTACCATTTAATGCCTCAGTGCCTTTTTTGTAATTTATTTTTATTGCCGTCTTTATCCACGATATAAATATTATCGCAGCTGGCCCGCAGATTCGCGCGCACCGCAGCCAAATATTCCTGGCGTAATAATTCACGTTCGGCCATCTCATCTACGGTCAGTTCTTCGTTTTTAGCTTTATGCGCCAATTCATTGATTCTGTCAATCTTTTCTCTTTTCATAAATATAATAACACCTCTGTCATAATTTATGTTATATTTATTATAACCGATTTATTGTCCATAGCAATAAGTATTTATTACATATAAATACTAGAAGAGGTTTCTCTAAAGGAGGGATTATAATGGCAAATATTTATAACCCTATAATTAAACGCAAACGTATTAATAGACAATTAGAATATATATTTCATTATCCGCTAACCGTTTTACATGCACCTTCCGGGTATGGCAAAACCACAGCTATGCAACAATTTTTAAAAGAAAAAAGAATCGATTTCATCTGGACCAATATAGTCAACAATGTAGGCTATACCAATTATTTTTGGGAAAAACTGACCACTAAAATCGAGGAAAAATGTCCGGGATTAGGGCAAAAAATGCAAACTTTGGGCTTTCCTGATGATGCCTCCACCATTGCCCGCATAATCAATATGATAAACAACAAAGAACTAAAGCAGCCGTTTATCATTGTAATAGATGATTACAATATGGTCAAAGATCTGGACCTTTATAATTGTATCAATGTTATAGTCCAAGATAGAATTAAAAATCTGCATATAGTAGTCATAACCAGGGATCTTTCTATGTTTGATGTGGCAGATTTTTATCAAAAACAATTATGTTACTCACTTTCGCAGCATATTCTCAAATTTGATAATGAAGAAATCAAACGCTATGTTAATCTTATATCTAATAATGCAAGCGACAGCACTATAAAAAAAATCAGCGACTTCAGTAATGGCTGGATCGCCTTGATTTATCTGTTAGTCAAAGATATGCAAAAAGAATCATCTTTTTCCGCCACCCGTTCTATCAATGATCTTATAGAAAAGAACTTTTACGAAAAATATGATAATCATATCAAAGACTTTCTCTTAAAAATTTCTTTTCTGAACAGTTTCACTATTGCCCAGGCAAACTATATCCTTGATATCAGCAACACGGCCCAGATACTTAAGCAATTGCAGGAAGAAAATGCCTTTATCGCCTATAATGAATTCAGCAAAGTATATAAAATACATGCCCTATTCTTGAATTTTTTGCGGGAAAAAATCCAGGAAGAAAATGTGGATTTAACCGATCTGTATAATAAATGCGGCAAGTGGTTTTTGAAACAAAATCTCCATATGCAGGCTCTGGATTTTTTCTATAAAGCCGGCAATACGGAAAGTATCTTGCACTTATTAAATCAGGAGAGTACCGCCGGCATCCATTTCACTCAGTTTGCACAGGTTTATCATATATTTGAGGGCCTGGATAAAGAATTAGGCTTCAAATATCCATTGGCTTATCTGCGCTATATTCGCATAGCCGCTTTAAGAGCCAATCCTAAAGATTTGAAGGAATGCAAGCAAGACCTCATCGAGATGGAAGAATATATCACTAATGCCGATCTGGACAAACGCTATAAAGCTTTTATCCTGGGGGAAATACATATAGTTTGGGGTTTCGTCGTTTTCAATGACATAAAAAAAATGGTCAGTCATTGTGAAAGGGCCTTGGAATTCTTCGATGGAGGCTGCTCCTGCATTGTGACGCGTAATAAGGAAATGTCTTTCGGATCTCCCCACTTATTATATGCTTATTATAAAGAACAAGGAGGTCTGCAACATATAACAGATTTCATAGCCAATAATATCCATAAAATGTCATTAGTAGCGGATAGCTGCGGTACCGGCAGCGATTCTCTGGTCTTAGCCGAATTTGCTTTGGAAACCGGCGATTTTAATAATATAGAACTCCATGCTTACAAAGCCATCTATAAAGCCCAGATGTATGACCAGCTATCAATCGAAATATGTGCCCATTTTGTCCTGCAAAGATTGACTATCCTCAAAAACTACTTTCAGGAAGGGCTGGAAATGGCCACAGCTATGAAAGCGCAGGTAGAAAAGCAAAACAATCCGGTTTTAAACACAACATTTGAATTATGCGATGCCTATATAGATTGTTGCCTGCAAAGGTTCGAAAATATCCCCGACTGGATTAAAAAGGGGCAATTTGATTCGGCAAACTTCATGTATCAAGGCATGGCCTTTGTTTATATTGTCTATGGTAAAACTATACTTCTATCCGGCAACTATCTGCAGCTGGAAGCCCTGTGCGAAACATTTGACGATCATTTTTCCATCTATAATAATCAATTAGGATTCATCAACAATGATATTTTAAAAGCTATTGCCAAATACAAACTATATGGCTTGACGGAAGGTAAAAAGGCCTTAATAAAAGCCCTCAAGCGGGCGCAAGATGATAATGTAATCATGCCCTTTGTGGAAAACGGCACTTTTATACTGGATATATTAAAAGAAATCACTGCGGAAGATGGATTAAATAAAGCATATTTAGCAAAAATCAGCTCTTACAGCAAAAAATATCATGAAATTATCGCCAAATCCAAAAAAGATTGTCTGCGCCTGACATCTCGGGAAAAGGAGATATTACAAATGATGGAAAAGGGATATAAGCATGAAGAAATCAGTAAGAGCCTGTTCATCTCTGTTACCACTGTCCGCTTTCACATCAAAAACATCTATCAAAAACTGGAGGTAAATAACAAAATATTAGCCTTAAAGAAAGCCAAGAATCTTAATCTTCTATAAGCGCTTCCTAATGTTTTTTTCTAACCCCCTTATTTGTGATAGGTAGACAAGCAATTAAATCTAAAATAAAACTACCTATTGTAAGAATTGTTTAAAAATTGAAACTATTGTATAATGAGTTTAGCGAATATAAATTGGGTCTATTCGCTTCACTATCCTTAAATTTTTAAATAATAAAAAAGGAGGAAGAAAAATGCGAAAGATAATTGATTTCCACGCTCACCTAGGGGATATATTCCATGCTAAAAAAAATACTTTATGGGATCAAAATGTACAACATGGCGACTATCCCAATCCTTTCATCGTGCAAGAGGAAAGCGGGTATCTCGATCCGCTGCTCAGCAATCCGTCAGAATTACAAATACTTATCGATGCCGGGCAATATCTATGCTGGGAAAACACAGTGCAAAATATGACAAAAAAACTGGATGACTTCAATATTACATATACCAACGTCTTCCCTATTCATCCCAATAATACCTTCGAAGAAATGTTGGCCGCCTCCAAAGTGGACCCACGCATATTGCCTTTTACCAGTGCAGATTACAGCCTGCCGGTTGATGAAATGGTAGCAAAATTAAAATCTGATGTTAAATTAGGCGCTCGTGGTTTAAAAATCCATCCGATTATTCAAAATACCAGGTTAGCGGATCCCCGCGTACATGCCGCGGTAGAAACCATAGCTTCTTTTAATTTACCTATCCTCTCTCACTGTGGCGCCAACGATTACTATATTGATAAACCTTATAAAAGAGATCCGGAAGCCGGCGATGTCAAATACTTCATAGAGTTGGCTCAAACATATCCCGATATAGTCCTTGTCGCAGGACACGCCGGCGGCCTGATGGGCGGCGAAATGGAAATTTTAGCTGAAGGCATAAAAGGTCTCCATAATGTTTATGTTGATACCTCCTTCCGCGGCTATGCCGATATTCTCAAAGCCGTAGACTTCTTTGGCGCAGACAAAGTTTTATATGGTACCGATTGTCCCTTCTCTACCCATAAAGGGCCTATCAAACAAGTGGAACTGGCTGCAGAAAAAGCCCAGGATCCTAAACTTGCAGATATGATTTTCTTCGAAAATGCCGCTAAGATCCTGCATATCTATCGCTAACACCTTCATAGACTCTACTGAGCCATCACCATGGCTCAGTAGAGCATTACCTGTATTATATAAAAAATAAAAGATTTGGAGGTGTAAACCCATGAAAAACAAGTGGGGCTTATTTATCATCCTATACATAACAGCATTTGCAGTATCCGCCAGCCAGCTGAAATTTGTTCCCCTACTGGGCAATCTGGCGGCTAGCATGAATATCTCATTAACACAAACTTCACTTTTGATGTCGGTTTTTACCATCGCCGGTATCATCTTAGCCATTCCCGGTGGGGCTTTACTGGCTAAATTAGGTCCGAAAAAATTGCTATTATTATTAATAGGTTCATTAATCATCGGCAACTTCCTCGGCGCATTCTTTTATACCAATTATCCTGTCTTCCTCATCAGCCGCATCATCGAAGGTATAGCCTTCTCCATGATCATTATGACAGGTATCGTATTCTTATCCAAATGGTTTGCCGGCGGCAATGTCGGGCTGGCTATCGGTGCTTTTACCACCTTCCCGGCCACTGCTTCAGCAGTATGTATGAATGCCGCCGTGCCAATCAGCACTGCCTTGGGCATAAGCAGCTTGTGGCTGCTGGTGGGCGCTTTATCCGTGGTTTGTTTCATTTTAGTTTCCGTATTTATCAAGGAACACAAAGCAGGGCCTGCTGCAGAAGCCGCTCCAGAGGGGGCAGCGACAAAAATGATAGAGGAAAAACCATCCATAGCGGCTGCCGCCTCCAACGGCAAAATGTGGCTTTTGGCAATCTGCCAAGGCTGTGGCGCCTTCATACTTTTCACATTTATTACAATTTACCCAACCTTATTTAGTGGTTTATACCAATTAGATGTCAGCACTGCCAATTTCTATGCCGGTCTGAATGGGCTGTTCGGTATACCCTTCTGCATCATCACAGGCATCCTAATCGATAAAACTAGTAAACCGGCGCTTATCTCCTTTTTCGGCTTCATAATCCTGGTTGTGGCTTGTGCAATCACGGCCATCCTCGGAACCCCAACCTATATCTTACACACATTAATGACAGCCGTAGGAGCTGGTTTCGTCATCGCCGCTATTTTGGCCGCGGCTCCCTCGATCGCCAAAAAACCGATTCTCATCGGCTACACCGTTGCTTTTATCAATTTAGTCTACTATATAGGCGTATTTGTCGGCGCACCGGCAACCTTGGGCGCTGTTGAAAGCAGCGGCTGGCAGGCAGGTGCCAATGTGCTAACAATCGTAGCTGTAATAGGTCTTGCCGTTTCCCTAATATACATGCTGACTAACAGAAGAAAACCGGCTTAAAAACAGTTTTTAAAGAAAAGGAACTACAGTTTTTATGTGGTTCCTTTTTTCTTATAAAATAATTATAATTCTAACCATTTCGGGGACAATTTTCCGCAAAATATGCCTTTTTACGCTTGACAACAATGGATAAATACTATAAAATATCCATGTTTTAATTAGCATGCTAACCATTTCCAAGATAGAAAGGGGCATATTGGGTTGAGCTCAGCATTTCAAGATTCCACCCATGGCATTTTTATTCAGATAATGCGCTTAGGAGGCGCTATTTTGCATAAACTGGCCGATAATATCGATTTGTATCCTGGTCAATTTCATCTTTTGATGTTCCTGCAAGAAAACAATGGCAGCAGTCAAAAGGAAATAGCGGATATATCCTGTGTCAGCAAACCGACAATCACTGTCACGCTGAGCGGGATGGAACAACAGGGTCTGATCAAAAAAGAAAAAGACGGCAATGACCGCCGCATAACACGCATTTATCTCACAGCAAAAGGGAAAGAGATAGCCCAAAATATTTCCGCCATACACGACAATCTGAGCCAAGAATTTTTTCGCAATTTTTCCCAGGAAGAACAGCTGCTTTTAAGACGTTTTTTATTACAAATCCGTAATAATCTTATGGAGATTAAAGATAAAGATATCACAAAACTATGGCCTGAGGAAAAATAATGATAAAACTGCTTAAATTTCTTAAAAAATCAAGATTAGCAATCGCCATGATTATTCTGTTATTGATGGGGCAAGCTTTTTGTGACCTCTCTTTGCCTGCCTATATTTCCAATATCGTCAATATAGGCTTGCAGCAAAATGGCATTGCCAATGCTGTTCCGGAAGCTATTCGGCCCCAGCAAGTGCAAACATTGCTCCTCTTAATGGAGGAAAAAGATCGGGATCTCGTACAATCTTCTTACAAATTATTGGATCCTCAAATATTGTCCGCCCAAGAGCTGGAGACTTACAGCAAAGATTATCCTCTCTTAAAGGAGCAGCCGCTGTATCTTTTAAACAGTATAAATGAAGAGAATAAAACAGAGCTCAACAACATCTTCAGCAAAAGCATCATACTCTATTCCGTTTTATCTGGGGAATCGGAACTGATGCAATCCCTGCGCGATCAACTCTCCGCACAAATGCAAATAGAGCCCGGTATAGATATGATGGCCATGATTTCCACCATGCCGGCAGAAAATCGTTATCAGATGATCGCGGCGGTCAATCAGCAATTTGCCACCATACCTGATACCATGCTGACCCAAAGTTCTGTTTCCTATATCAGCAGCGAATATCAAACCATTGGCATAAACACGAATCAGATGCGCTTACATTATATTCTGATCACAGGATTAAAGATGCTGATTTTGGCTCTTTTGAGTATGACTGCAACTATTTTTGTAGTGCTGCTGGCAGCGCGCATAAGCGCCAGGCTGGGGCAAGATCTGCGCGGCAATATTTTCCGCAAAGTAGTATCATTTTCCAATGCGGAAATGGATAAATTTTCTACAGCCAGCCTGATTACCCGCTCCACCAATGATATCCAACAAATACAAATGACCATGGTCATGGTTCTGCGCTTAGTCTTCTATGCGCCTATCATAGGCATCGGAGCATTTATCAAGACCATGTCTACCACCCCTTCTATGGGATGGATCATAGGTATAGCGGTAGCGGCGCTTCTTACCGTGATGATAGTGGCCTTTATTGTTCTATTTCCCAAATTCAAAAGCATGCAAAAACTTATTGACAAAATTAATATGGTAAGCCGGGAGATTTTGACCGGGCTGTCCGTAATCCGCGCTTTCAGTACTCAAAGATATGAGGAAAAACGCTTTGATAAAGCTAACCGCGATTTGACCAAAGTCAATCTATTTGTCAACCGCTCTATGTCACTGATGATGCCAATTATATTTTTTATTATGAATGGCATCAGCATCCTTATCGTCTGGCAAGGCGGCCTCAGAGTGGAAGCCGGTGTGGTCCAAGTTGGGGATATGATGGCCTTTATCCAATATACGATGATGATCATTATAGCTTTTCTGATGATCTCTATGGTGGCCATCATGCTGCCAAGAGCTTCCGTGGCTGCCTCTCGTATCGATGAAGTACTGGTATCGGAAACATCCATCACGGATTCTGCCAAACCTCTGTCATTCGATCCGGCACAGAAAGGACTCGTGGTTTTTGACAATGTATCCTTCCGCTATCCTAATGCGGAAAAAGATGTATTGAGCAATATTTCTTTTGTGGCCCGGCCTGGGCAAACCACAGCTTTTATCGGCACAACCGGCAGCGGCAAATCTACTATCATTAACCTTATTCCCCGCTTTTTTGATGTCACCGATGGTCGCATATTAGTCGATGGTGTTGATATACGCAATGTTTCACAGCATGATTTGCGAGAAAAGATAGGCTATATATCACAAAAAAACATACTCTTTTCCGGCGATATCGAATCGAATATCAAATACAATAATGATAATATCCCATACGAAATTATGGAAAAAGCGGCCCGCATCGCTCAGGCCTACGATTTTATTGCAGAGAAACCAGATGGCTTCCATACGGATATTTCCCAAGGCGGCAGCAATATTTCCGGCGGCCAAAAACAAAGAATAGCTATCGCCCGCGCCATTGCCAAGCAGCCGGAGATATATATATTTGACGATAGCTTCTCTGCTTTGGATTACAAAACAGACTATGCCTTGCGCAAAGCTCTGAAAGAGGAGACTGCTGACAGCACTGTCCTGATTGTGGCACAAAGAATTAGCACCATCATGAATGCTGATCAGATCATTGTACTTGATGAAGGCAAGATCGTAGCCAAGGGCAGGCATGGAGAATTATTACAAAATTGCGAAGTCTACCAACAATTGGCCTATTCGCAGCTTTCGGAGGTGGAACTAGCATGAGTGATAATAAGAAAAAAACTTCTAGAGGACGATCTCCGGGGCATGGCCTTGGACATATGCCGATAGGAGAAAAAGCCAAAGACTTTCGTGGCACTTTGAAAAAATTATTGCATTTTCTCGGTCATTATAAAATCGGGGCTATCTTGGTTCTTGTTTTTGCCATGGCCGGAACCGTATTTTTTGTGGTCGGACCAAAAATTTTAGGTAATGCCACCACGGAAATCTATAATGGCATCATCAGCCAGCTATCCGGAGGCCCCGGTATCGACTTTGACAATTTGGCCAAAATACTGATTTTCCTCTTAATCTTATATGGCATCAGCTCTCTGCTCAACTTCCTACAAGGATATATCATGAGTAATATCTCGCAAACTATGGTCTATGATATGCGGGATAAGATGTCCAAAAAGATCAATCGCATGCCCATGAGTTATTTTGATAAACAGACCCATGGTGAGGTTCTCTCCAGAATTACAAATGATATAGACCTCTTGGGCAACAGCCTCAACCAAAGCATGTCGCAAATGATATCGGCCATCACCATGATCGTAGGTGTCATCGTCATGATGCTCACCATCAATCCACTTTTGGCCAGCGTGGTTTGTGCGGTTTTGCCTGTTTCCATGCTGGTGATGAAAAATATCATGCAGAAATCCCAAAAACATTTCAATGATCAGCAGGATTATTTAGGCCATATTAACGGACATATAGAGGAAGTCTTTGCCGGACAAAATATAGTGAAAGCCTTTAATAACGAGGCAAAAGTAGAACAAAAATTTGATGGTCTGAATGAGACCTTATATACTTCTTCCTGGAAATCGCAATTTTTATCCGGAATCATGATGCCATTGATGATGTTTATTGGTAATTTGGCCTATGTAGCGATCGCCATACTGGGCGCCTGGCTTGTAATCCAAGGCACCATAGCTGTCGGTGCTATCCAATCCTTTATTCAATATGTGCGCAATTTTACACAGCCTATCTCACAAGTGGCACAGGGGTTCTCCCTTTTACAATCTACGGCGGCCGCTGCCGAACGTGTTTTTGAATTTTTGGAAGAGGATGAGGAAGAACAAACTGTCCCCCACCCCGTTGCCACCACGGATATTAAAGGCGAAGTGGAATTTAAAAATGTTCATTTCGGATATACTGATGATAAGATCATTATTAATGATTTCAGCGCCCATATTAATCCGGGCCAAAAAGTGGCCATTGTAGGCCCAACCGGAGCCGGCAAGACTACTATCGTCAAGCTGTTAATGCGTTTTTATGATATCCAGGGCGGACAAATACTCATCGACGGACATAATCATACAGATTTCAACCGTAATGATTTGCGCAATCTTTTCGGCATGGTATTGCAAGATACCTGGCTTTTCCATGGTTCGATCATGGAAAATATCCGCTATGGCAATCTTAATGCCTCCGATGAACAGGTGTTAGAAGCGGCAACAGCCGCCTATGTTGACCGCTTTGTGCGCACTTTGCCCGATGGTTATAATATGGAGCTTAATGAAGAGGCCAGCAATGTCTCACAAGGACAAAAGCAGCTTTTAACAATTGCCCGTGCTATTTTGGCCAATCCCAAAATCTTGATTTTGGATGAAGCCACCAGTTCCGTGGACACACGCACGGAAATCCGTATTCAAAAAGCCATGGCCAATCTCATGCAAAATCGTACCAGCTTTATCATCGCCCACCGCCTCTCCACCATCAAGGATGCCGATTTGATTCTAGTGATGGATAATGGCGATATCGTGGAGCAAGGAACACATGCCCAATTGCTGGCGGAAAAAGGTTTCTATGCCAATCTTTATAATTCTCAGTTTGAAAGTATGACTGGCTAAGATATGAAAAGAGTAAGATATGAAAAGAGAAAAAATCATTCATCCTTGGCCGCCTGTTTTTGATCGAGATTGCCGTATTTTGATTCTGGGCACCATCCCTTCACCTCAATCGAGAAAAAACAACTTCTATTATGGCCATCCGCAAAATAGGTTTTGGCAGCTATTGAGCGATATACTGGAGCAAAAAGAACCTCCCCACACCATAGCCGAGAAAAAAGATTTTCTTTTGCAGCGGCATATAGCGCTGTGGGATGTGCTTAAAAGCTGTGATATCACCGGCGCCAGTGATAATAGCATCAAAAATGCCGTGGCAAATGACTTCCGTCCTTTATTGGCCGCAGCGCCAATCAAAGCTATTTTCACTACGGGTAAAATGGCATATAATTTATATGAAAAATTATGCCTGCCACAAACAAAACTAGCCGCGTATTATCTGCCTTCTACCAGCCCTGCCAACAAGGCTTATTATCCCTATGACCGCCTGCTGCAAGAATGGCAGATTATTAAAACATACCTGTTACCGTAAACCACAAGTAAGGAGGTATTCCTATGACCACAGCAATTGTTTTTTATTCTTTTTCTGGCAAAACTAAAGCCTGCGCACAAAAAATGGCCCAGGAAAGAACCGCTGATGTTTTTCAAGTGGAGGAAGCAAAAAAAAGAAACGGTTTCACCGCTTTTTTGCCCGGATGCCCTCAGGCCATGGGGCAAAAATCCACCGCTCTCAAAGGGGAGCCGCTGCAATTGGACAGTTATGACACCATAATCATAGCAGCCCCCATCTGGGCCGGATATCCTGCACCAGCTTTCAACAGTATTGTCAAAATGTTACCTACGAATAAAAATATTGAGCTAGTCTTTACTTCCGGTAACGGCAATAATTACGGGCAAAAACCAAAGATTAAAACCCTTGTGGAAACAAGCGGCAGTAAGGTTACAAAAATAACAGATATCAAAACTTAAAAAAAGAGCGGACCGCTTTAGCGATCCGCTCTTTTTTAAGTTTATTCACCAATCTTAGCAATTAATTCTCCGGCTTTAACCTGCTGCCCATCAGAAATATATACTTTCTCGATGATGCCGCTCAAAGAAGCCAAAATATTGGTTTCCATTTTCATGGCTTCAATCACGGCTATAGGCTGATTGATTTCCACCTTATCTCCATCTTTGACCAGCACCTTTATAATAGTACCGGGAATATTTGCGCCGACTTCCGAAGGGTCGTTGGGGTCGGCCAAGATCAACGTTTCTTTGGCACATTTGATATTGGCCGCATTATCTTTGATGCTGACCACACGTCTGTTGCCGTTGACTTCAAAAACAACATCACTGTTGCCGTTTTCATCTACCGGACGAACTTCGATCAATTTGACGACCAGCACTTTGCCTTCATCAACTTTAATCTCACCGGTTTCCTCCTCATCCAAACCATAGAAGAAAATATCACTGTTCATATATTTGAATTGGCCCTCATTAGCCTGGCTCTTGATATAATCCTCAAATACTTTGGGATAAAGGGCATAACTGATGACTTCTTTTTCAGTGGCATCCAGATCATAAGTTTCTTTGAGATGTTTTTTGATTTTAGCAAAATCCTCATCCGGCAGTAATTCTCCGGGACGGCAAGTAATGGGCTTTTTGTCTTTAAGCACCAATTTTTGCAATTTTTCCGGGAAGCCGCCTTCCGGTTGCCCCATCATACCTTCAAAATAGGAGACGATAGAATCCGGAAAGTCTATATCTTTGGCTTTTTCATAAATATTTTCCGGAGTCAAATCGTTTTGCACCATGAAGATAGCCATGTCGCCCACCGCCTTGGAAGAAGGAGTAACCTTGACGATATCGCCCAGCATATCATTGACGGTCTTGAACATTTCTTTAACTTCCTGAAATTTATGGCCCAGCCCAAAGCTTTCTACCTGCGGTTTGAGATTGGAATATTGACCGCCGGGGATCTCGTATTTATAAATTTCCGTGGTGCCGGCTTTAAGATCGGATTCAAATCTCTGATAGATCGGACGCACATCATCCCAATAATTGGAGATGACCTGCAAATCGTCTAATGGAATATTGGTGGCTCTTTCCGTATGTTCCAAAGCGGCTACGATCGAATTCAAAGCGGGCTGGCTGGTAAGCCCGGCCATGCTGTTGAAAGCCGTATCCACGATATCCACACCGGCCATTGCAGCCATCAAGAGAGAGGCCACACCATTGCCGCTGGTATCATGGGTATGCAAATGAATAGGCACTGATAACTCGTTTTTGAGGGCAGTGATCAATTTATGGGCGGCCATAGGCTTTAAGAGGCCGGACATGTCTTTGATGCCCAAAATATGAGTGCCACGTTTTTCCAATTCCTTAGCCATTTTTATATAATAATCCAAGGTGTATTTATCTCTGGTTTCGTCAGCTATATCACCGGTATAGCAGATGCAGGCCTCCACAACCTTGCCTTGTTTTTGCACCTCGTCCATGGCCACTTCCATACCTTGGATCCAGTTCAAAGAGTCAAAAATACGGAAGACATCGATGCCGGCTTTGGCTGATTCTTCGATGCATTTTCTTACTACATTATCCGGATAATTTTTATAACCCACACCATTAGCGCCGCGAATCAGCATTTGAAACAGGATATTGGGTATCCTTTCCCGCAGCACGGCCAGCCTTTCCCAAGGATCTTCCTTGAGAAAACGATAAGCCACGTCAAAAGTTGCCCCGCCCCACATCTCTAAGGAAAAGAGGTCTTTGGCATATTCGGCGATAGTGGGCGCGATTTTAACCATATCCACTGTCCTAACACGGGTAGCCATTAGTGATTGCTGGGCATCGCGCATAGATGTTTCGGTCAAAAGCAGCGCTTTTTGCTCCAGCACCCATTTGGCCAGTTTTTCCGGACCTTCTTTATTCAGCAGCTGCTTGGATCCATCCAGGATCTTGCCGCTGGTTTTAGGTATAATAGGCGTATTAAAAGCCGGTTTGTTGCCATGCACTTCGTTGACAACTTTATTACCCAAAAAGCGTAGCAGCTTCAATTCCGTATTTTTGCTGGTGCGAATATTCATCAGCTCAGGGTTCTCCGCGATAAAACCCGTATCGCATTGTCCGGCGCGGAAAGTCGGATGATTGAGCACATTAAGCAAGAAGGAAATATTGGTCTTGACGCCTTTGATCTTAGTTTCCGTCAGAGCACGTGCCACTTTGTTGATAGCATCATTGAATGACCTGCTCAAAGAGGTGACTTTGACCAGAAGGCTATCATAATAGGGCGTAATTTCCGAACCGGCAAAAGCATTGCCTCCATCCAAACGGATACCAAAACCGGAGGCGGAACGATATACGTCAATAATACCTGTATCAGGTGCGAAATCATTAACAGGATCTTCCGTCGTCACCCGGCATTGGATAGCATAGCCGCGCGGTTTAACATCATGCTGGCTCTTGATATTGATTTCCGGCGCATCAAGAGCATAGCCTTGGGCGACTAAAATTTGCGCCTGCACAATGTCGATACCCGTGACCATTTCGGAAACCGTATGTTCCACCTGGATACGAGGATTGACTTCAATAAAATAATGCCGTCCGGAAGCATCAACCAAAAATTCGATAGTGCCGGCATTGCGGTATTGCACGGCTTTGGCAATCTTTAAAGCATCATTACAAATGCTTTGCCTTTGTTCTTCAGTAATGGAAAGCGCGGGAGTGAATTCGATGACTTTTTGATGACGTCTTTGGATCGAACAATCCCTTTCATAAAGATGAATAATATTACCATATTTATCGCCCAGTATTTGCACTTCAATATGTTTGGGTTTTTCCAAGTATTTTTCGATAAAAATATCATCTATACCGAAAGCCTTTTTAGCTTCGCTTTTGGCGCTGCGGAATTGAGCAAGCAAATCTTCTTCTTCCCTCACGATACGCATACCGCGGCCACCACCGCCGGCAGCAGCTTTGAGAATAACCGGATAACCGCATTTATTGGCAAATTCCACCGCTTCTTCTTCCGATCTGATGGCCGCATCCACGCCGGGGATGGTGGGCACGCCAACATTATGAGCAACTATCTTAGATTTAATTTTATCACCCAAACTATCCATCATTTGATAAGTCGGACCGATGAATTCAATACCGGCTTCCTCACATTGGCGGGCAAACTCCACATTTTCCGCCAGAAAACCATAGCCCGGATGTATGGCATCCACAGCCTTAGACTTGGCCAATTCTATAATCTCACTGATAGAAAGGTAGGCATCAATAGGCGATTTGCCGTTGCCAATCTTGTAAGACTCGTCTGCCTTGGTTCGGAACAGGGATTTTTTATCCTCTTCTGAATATACTGCAACAGTACGGATACCCAGCTCTTTACAAGCACGGAATACCCTAATTGCAATTTCTCCTCTGTTGGCAACAAGTATTTTTCTGAATTTCGTCATATAGATAAACTCCCTTCTGATTGGCAAGGCAAAGTGTATAAAGCAACTGTAAAAAGTAAGTATAAAAAACAAAAATCCTCTAAAAAAGGTTATAATTTGTATAATTATATATCAATAACGGTATTTTCGCAAGTAAATTTCTATTAATATTTTCTTTTATAAAAGGATAAATTTTTCCAGTATGGAAGTATATTATTTTAACTTAAATGTAAAAGAGGTGTCATATGAACATAACAGATTACAACCAACCCCATAATTGGCTAAAAATAGATGAAAAAGATTATCCTGTGGACATATTCTTTCTCTATGCCACAGCCTATATCAAGCAGTCGCCCGCCGACCCCATCATCTGTCAGGTAGATCATAAGGAAATGCGTGCTGCGGCTAAATTCAGCTATCATAAAAATGCCACTGTCTTCAAACCTGTGGGCAATATGTTTGCGCCCTATTATCGCCAGACAGATGCCCCCAGCTGCCTCAAGATGACTGCGGAGGAAAGAGAGAAATTGCTGGACAGTGGCCCGGTAGAGGATGCTATGGCAGCTTTCGATTATTATCTTAAACATTATAACAAAGGCAAACCCTATATACTGGCTGGCCACTCCCAAGGGTCTTCTGTCTTGCTGCAAATGATCAGTAAGTATTTCCGTGATAAACCGCAAGCATATAAGAGAATGATATCGGCATATCTTATCGGCTGCTCTATCACGCCGGAGTATTTGGAGCAATATCCCCATCTTAAATTTGCCCAAGGCAGTGACGATACCGGCATCATAATCTCTTATAATACAGAGGCGCCTAACCCTCAGGGGCCCAATCCCGTGCTTTTACCAGGAGCGCTTGCCATCAACCCCATCAATTGGCGTCGTGACGAAACACCGGCAACAAAAGAGGAAAGTTTGGGCGCACGTGTGCAAGTCGACAACGGCTTTAAAAAAATAGCGCATCTAGCTGATGCCCGCTTGGATCTGAACAAGGGCGTGGTTATTTGTTCCACTGTCGGCCTAGACAATCCCTATTGCGATGTGGATATTTTTGCGCCGGGCATTTATCATGTGGCCGATTATACTTTTTATTATTATGATCTGCGGCAAAATGCCATAGATCGCATAAAAGCCTACTTTAAAGCCAATCCATAATAAAAAGAACTGTTCATACGGACAGTTCTTTTTATATATTATTATTTCCAAACATCATCTACTTGCCACTCACCAGCGGCGCCTTTACGGATAAGTATATATTTACTTACACTGTCGACACTGGCCGCATTCTCTTGATCTGCAGCTACAAAAGTGCAGTATACGACAATCACGTTCTCTTCCAGTACATTATTTTTAGCTCCGCGGCCATTGGTCATATAAACTGATCTGTCCAAGTCACATCTATTTTCATCAAACCAGATCTTATTTATAGTCTTTTGAGGTTCTTTTTCTTTAATATATTGTTGTACACAATCCTTAGCCACCGCAACTTCTTCTTCCGTATAAGAAATATGATAAACCAGCTCGGCCAGTTTTTTCTCGCTTTGAGCAAAATTCTTTACATCCTCGCCCAAAGCTTCATTGGCCATTTCTCTGGTATAATGCATAGTCACCTGATTTGATTCATCGGATTTAACATAATCGACAGTATCCAAATTGCCGATCAAAGCCAATAATATATAGGCAT
>CAYRML010000024.1:0-18874 GCA_964425485.1 uncultured Peptococcaceae bacterium
CCCCAAAAGCAAGATTTGCATAGTCGCTTGCACCGCTTTTCTCATAGACAGCACTCCTTTTCATACTTGGATAAACAGCCTTTAACCTTAGAAAATTTTGACAAGGTCCATTTAAAAAAGTACTTTTTTATATTATACTAAAGAAAAATGTAGTAAGAAGTAACCATGGTTACTCTTGCAAAAAAATCATAGTTTGGAGGTAGACATATGGCTATTGATATAGAGTGCTATCTTATGGCCTTGCAGAAATCACCCCTTTTTGCCGATTTTGAACAAGAGGAGTTGAAACAGCTGCTAAACCTCATAAAATATAAAATCAAAAAATACGACAAAGATCAGATCATTCACCTGAAAAACGAAATCTGCCAGGCCATGGATATCATTCTGAGCGGCCGTGTGACCGTGCAAAATATCGAGGAAAACGGTAATATCCTGACTATCAACGAATTTGCAGCTGGCGACATCATCGCTGCCAACCTAATCTTCTCCACAAAAAATAGCTATCCCATGACTGTGACCGCCTCCTGCCAGACCATTATTTTGCATGTACAAAAAGAGTCCGTGCTCAGACTTTGCCACAGCAGCCAAATCTTTATGATGGCTCTTTTTCAAGAAATCTCTAACAAAACACTGATTTTCAGTAGCAAAATAAACTCAATCTCACTAAAAACCATCAGACAAAACATAATCGAGTTTATAAAAGATGAATACCGTGTGCAAAACAACACTGTCATCAAATTAGATATGACAAAAAAAGACCTGGCCGAAAGAATGGGGATCCAAAGGCCATCCCTGAGCAGGGAGTTGCATAAAATGCGGCAAGAGGGGCTGTTAACCTTTGATACTCACACTATCACCATCCTTGATAAAAAGATGATTGAATAAATAATATAAAACTAAGATAAAAAAACCAATCAAAAAACCGCAAGGTCGGCTCATAAAGCTAACCTTGCGGTAGTTTATTTCTTCATCCACTATCATCAGTTTCTTTTCATCATAATTTTTTGCATCATTATACAAGAAAAGGACTCATCTTTGTTAAAGTTTTTAGTCTCTCTTTCACTATTGACTACTTTCGGATATTAAAACCTGGAGCGCTTTCTCCAATTCCACATCCTCTCCATTGGTAATCCGTATAGCATTTTGCGCGGTGATCGGAATTTTTATCGACGGGCTAACCCCACCAACTTGATCACGGCTATCCAATTGAATTTTTTTGTTCTCATCAAGTGATTGTCCGGACGGCCATCGGACTGTAAGTCCCCCAGGCATTAAGGCTTCGGCACCGGATAATCCAAAGGAACCGTTTGTTCCATAATAGCCTAAGGTGTCACCGTTTGGAAGATTGCGAATACCCATTGCTATCCCTTCGCCCGAACTGATGCATTTCGTATTAATCAAAGCTATTATCCGGCCTCTATATATATGTTCTGCCGGATTTATGTATAAAGCCCACAAACCCGTTTTAGCGTCCGCCATTAGAATCTCGCGCTGACCTGTTTCTGGATTATATGCGTTTTGGTATTCATAAAATGTTTTTTCAGAGTAAAACGAACCCAGAATATCTGCCGCCATTTCATCCAGACCGCCCAAATTATTGCGTAGGTCAAGAATGATCCCATTTGATTTTGCGTCTATGGCATCTTGTACATATTTACGAAGCAATTCCAAGGTTGGTGAGGATTTACCGTTCTGCTGCAGGTCGGCATCAAACTCGCCCCATATCTTAATATAGATGATATTTCCCTCCAGTGTCTTCTTCTCCACCATGGCCTCAGGCATAGGGCTAGTATTCTCGATCTCCAGGATGGCATCCCTTAACCTGTCGGAAACCACTGCATCCGGATAACTTTTCTTCATGGATTCCTTTTTATCATCATAGGCTGTAAGTAATACTTCCCTGGGTTTTATTTCTCCTTCGTTGATTAATGAAACTTTAATTTCGGTTGCAATTGGTGCACGGACAAGATATTGTGTTTGCTTTAGTATAAGATCTTCTTTTGTAGCCGAATTGTTTGCAAATACGGTAGATACCTGGGTAACAGCTTCGCGCACATCGACTCCATTCCATTTCAAAAGTTCGGCCCCGGTTCTGATTCCTTGAGCCCACGCAGGACCGGCTTCATCCACCCATGAGATTATAATCTTGTTATCCTCAAGCCTAGCTATTGAAAAACCCAATCCGCCACCTATATATTTGTCATCAATATCCCTTAAATTGGTACAACCCACATGACCATCGGGGATCTCATGCAGATAACTTCTAAGTGCAATATAATATGCATCAAAGTCATCTTTATCCTGCGCAGCCTTAATTTTCAATGAGTATTCATTATATAAATTTTTCCACTCCATTTTTTTCCAATCAGTAAAAGCATATTCCTTTGATATTCTGTTATGTAATTTACTAAAGGCTTCTGTCCACGAGAGTGTACTATAATCGCTCTTTTGCAGATCGGGCTTTGGCAAAAAGTTTAATATTAAAACAATCACAACTGCCAAGACTATAACCGATAATAATATAAGAACTTTTCTTTTTTTCTTTATGGGCTTATGAGCCAAAATAGGCATGATTTTTCCCTTTCTTTTCATATATTGCCTAAATCATTTATCGTGCCTGTGGTATAGCACTTATATGCTGCTAGCTCTTGCTTAAGTTTTGTTAAGAATATTAACATATCATGTGAATTTCTTTTAATTATCCTTTGGATTTCCGGCATAAGCTTTTCGGCTGCAGCAAGCCGTTGTTCGTCTTTGGCCAGAATAATTTTCTAATTATATTATACATTCACTATAATTTTTGTCTATATATTTGTATGAATATGTACACAGATATTCTCATATTATCTTTAACCTGTCTAAACATCAAAAACATCTATTTGTACTTTCCAGGCATCCATACAATAAAGAGTAAAACATATTTAATATATGTTTTACTCTTTCATTATTCTGGCAAAGAACAGCTTTAACTAGAGACACAAGCACATATTTTGATCTACTTATTCCTGGACTGTATAAAAATTAAAAATATATGCAAAAGCGTATAATACATGAAAAAATTAGTTAATATTTATAATATTAACTATTTGCTAACAGTATATTATTTCAGTACATGTAATAAATCCCAGATATGAATAAATGTATAGATTCATAAACAAAGTTCTTAGAGACAGGTTTTTACAAGACTCTGATTGACAGTGTGCTACAATAACAGTTAAAAAGTGGTTGCTATGTACGCATAAAATGTTTTTTACAAAGGAAGTGCTTTTTATGTCATCACTTAAACCCTTGACTTTTAAACATACGCGAATCTCCTGCAATGTGGGAAGCTTCGCCCAAGGGTTAAGTATGAATCTTACCCCTTTTTTGTTTGTTCCGCTCAAATCCCTTTATGGTATTAGTTATACAGAACTGGGATTTTTGGTTCTGGTAAATTTTATAGCCCAATTCGTAGCAGATATGAATTTTGGCTATTTGGTTAATAAATATGGTTATCGTTTGTTTTGCATTCTTTCACAGTTGGCTATTACTATAGGCTTGGTGCTTTTTGCGCTGGCACCTTGGATCGCACCAAATGCTATCTATCCCCTGCTGGTAGTGAGTACGATAATCTTCTCCTCGGCTATTGGCCTCAACGAAGTGATCCTAGCCCCCGTAATCAACACAATCCCCACTCAAAAAAAAGGCTCCAACCTCTCTTTTATGCATGCCTGCTTTGCAGGAGGGATTTTCTCTGCGGCACTGTTCACAACCTTATTTCTGTATTTTTTCGGTAATGAGATGTGGTTTGTAATTGTCATCTTATGGTCGCTGATACCCCTTTTCAATAGTTTATTGTTTATCAAAGTCCCCCTGCCGGAAATCACGCCTGAGAGTAAAAGGATGAAATTAGGCTCGCTATTGCGCCACCCTGTATTCATAATCAGCTTTTTTGCCATTTTCTTCGGCGGAGCAACTGAACTATTGATCGTACAGTGGGGCTCCTCCTACTTAGAAAAAGGCATTGGTTTGGCTAAAACTGTGGGTGATGTAGGCGGTCTTTGCTCACTAGCCGCAATGCTGCTTGTGGGCCGCATCATCTTTGCTAAAGCCGGTAATAAACTTAATTTAAATAATCTGATGATTGGCGGTTCTTTAGCCTGTATCATTTGTTATGTCATTCTGGCGGCAACACCTTATACCTGGTTGGTGTTTTTAGCATTTGCTCTGATCGGCCTATTCTCTTGTATGCTGTGGACGGGAACACTATTGGTAGCATCTAACCATCTGCCTTATACGGGAGTAATCATATATGCACTACTGGCGGGCGGAGGGGACTTAGGAACGGCCATCACGGGGCAATTGGTGGGCTGGCTATCGGACTTTTTCGCCTTGCGGTTACCTACTGGGCTTGCTCTTACGGCGGAGCAATACGGTCTGCGCATGGCTATTGCTATCGCTATTATTGTGCCTATTCTTTCAATGATTTTTCAAATGATACTAAAAAAACTGGCCCCTTACAAAAAATAAATAAGCTAGTAATGCAAAGTCTTTAATAGGTTGTACCATAAAATAACAGATACCAGTATCTGTTATTTTATTTTATTCAACTTTGATAATATTTAGATTTAGTTAATCCGCCATTGTCAACATCAATATGGCTATTTCAATAAAATATATCAATTGTATGAAACATCATGCCAATATCAATCCAATATCCGCATTATACCGTAGCTATCTTATACTATATAATTATTAGACTTAGTATGTATCTATATAAATCCAACTATATAAAAATTATTAGCATTACTGTAATAATCATTAAAATTCCAAAGATAGATTTATCACTTTTTTTAAGTTGCAATCGTCTTAAATAGGTTCGCTGGGGATAAGCTCGAAAAGCTCTGGCTTCCATAGCTACAGCCATTGCTTTGCTACGATACAAAGCACAAGCTAATATTGGAATACAAATATGTAGATATGTTTTTATCTTTTGCCTTAAAGAGGCTTTTTTTATCTCACAGCCACGTAACTGCACCGCATAGAAAACATTTAGCCCCTCTTCACGCAAGATAGGTAAAAAGTGTACAGATGCCATAATCATAAAGGCGATCTCATAAGGTATCTTCATCTGAACCAAAGCTAAAAGATAATCCCTTACCTCACTTGTAAGCATAATCAAAGCTGAAAAAACCAAGATCAATAAGCGTAAGCATAATATGCTAGCAAACGTAATACCGCCCGTTGTGATCAAGGTTTGTCCGCTTATCAGCAACCAAGGTTCTCCACCCCTGATAAAGATTGATTGTATGATAAACAAAGAAATAATCAACCCTATAATACCTCTAAATTGCCGAAAAACACGCGATAACTCTACCCCACCTAACAACAGTAGCACGCAAGTAAAAGCCAAAAGATATAGCAAAAACAATGGCTCAGACCATACCATAGCAAGAGTAGATAAACAAGCCATAAGCATTAGCTTGCAACGTGGATCACAACTTGCCAAAGAAAAGGTTTTCAATAAACAACCTCCTTAAGCAGGATAACCTGCCACCCTAAATTTCTTTTAACAAGGGATTTAGTAATCTTATCTCTATCCTTCAGGCATTATAATTTTCCGTTGGCAATATCTGGCAATGAACTCATCATCATGACTTATCACAATAATACCACAACCAAACTCAAAGCATAATTTTTGCAGATGTTCACCCAGTAGGTGGCAGCGAAAAACATCCAAATGTGCTGTCGGCTCATCCAGCAACAAATATCGCGGCTTCATAGCCAGCACAGCAGCAAGCAGCAAGCGTTGCTTTTCACCTTGGCTCAAATGAAACGGAAAGTTCTCCCGATGCCGATCGAGCTGAAAGTATTGCAAATAATAATCCACCCGCTCCACAATTTCCTGCTCACATAAGCCAAGATTGTGCAAGCCGTAAGCTATTTCCTCATATACAGATGTACAAAAAAGCTGTTGCGCTGGATTTTGCATTACATAGCCCACAGATCTACCGACCTGTGCTAGACTCATGCCCTCAATATTTTGCCCATCCAGGAGAATTCGGCCCCGCTGCGGTCGAAGAATACCCAGTAACAGTTTGGCTAATGTAGTCTTGCCAGAGCCATTAGAACCCGTTAAGGCTGTCAGCTCACCAGGCAAAAAGGCTGCAGAAAAATCATTCAAGATCGCTTTTTTGCCTTTGGGATATATAAAATCAAGATTTGCAGCCACCAAAGCCACCAGCTCACCGCCTTTGTCTATATAGTTACAGTAATTTATAATTACTCTTGCTCTCTCAAAAGATTCAGCCGGCTTAAAAAAGCTTTGTCATAAAAAATATCGGCTGGTCTGCCGCAGCGCACCAATCTACCTTCAGCCATCACCAGCCAGTAATCAGCAAAGAAAGCCATATGCAAATTATGTTCTACCATGACAACTGTACGACCCTCCCTTACAAGATTTCTGATAGCCTCCTCGACCAATAGCTTGCCCTGTTGATCAAGATGGCTCATTGGTTCGTCCAAAACCAATATCTGCGTATCAAGAGTCAGCACAGAACCGATGGCTAGTAAACGTTTTTGACCGCCGGAAAGTTCATGCGGACTTGTCAGGCGCAATGGCTCAAAGCGCAGCCATTGCAGCACCCGCTCCACCCTCTTTTTGATCTCCTCAGGAGGCAGACAAAGATTCTCCGGAGCAAAGGCCAGCTCATCCTCAACCGTGGTAGTGACAAGCTGCAAATCAGGGTTTTGCATGACTAATCCAATTTTTTTAGCCAGTATGGCTAGGGGTATGCCGCTGATATCCTCTCCATCAATCAATATCTCCCCATACAACTCACCGCCCAGCACCTGAGGTATTATGCCGCACAGGCATTGGCACAATGTACTTTTACCGCATCCGGAAAGACCGATGATTGCCGTAAGAGATCCTCGAAGCAAAGAAAAATTCAATCCATGCAATATCTTATCACCATCGTCATATGTATATGAGAGATTTCTAACTTGTATTGCATAACGATCATCCATTACTTGACCTCGATCTCCTTCAAGTATTTGGTGGATCTGTTGCCGAAGGCATCACCTTGGATAATTATTCGCAAAGGCCCTGTGCCGCCCTCCTCATAACTTCCCAGACTTTTGCCATCCTTGGCATAAACCACAAGGATATTATCAGGCTCAATTACTTCATGAGTGGCAAATACTGAAGCAAATCCATCCTCTGCTCGAGTGATGAAATTACGCTCACCCGTCAACAAATTAGCGTCTACTGCATTTATCAGGTTATGCAAAGGCACGCCGGTAAAAACGCCGCTCTCATCATCATGCTTGGAGGAATTGATACTTTTCTCCACGGAAATCCCCGGCATATCCTTAATTTCCTCCAGAGTGAATGTATGCAGGACCTTACCGCCCTGACTAAAAGTCAGAGAGGCTGGCGATAAATCGCCACTTGGTCTATTTATTAGAGCCAGAGCTGCTACTATAGCTACCAATGCCACTATGATATAAATAATTACTTTACTTTTGATTGCAACTTTTGCCATCAGATCGCCTCCCTCGTCAATAACGGTATAAACATATCCGAAGACCAAAATTCTCCATGATTACCTTTTTTCCCATCTTCTACCACTTGATGTTGTCCATGATCGGCAACAACTATAACATAACCATCCCACAAACCGCATAGTTCTTGCACCATTTTATCCGTCTTTGCAATAACAGCAAGTGCTTCTTTACTATGTGGTGCAAATTTATGGCTTGTGTCATCAATTCCATGGAAACGTATCAGCAAGAGATCGACATCCATACCTTGTTTGGCTGAAGCTAAGACCTCGTTATCTGTGGATCCGTCACTATCTTGATCGGTATTAAAACCTATATCACCACTCAAATTGATTATTTGTATGTCCCCTTCGGCAATAAATGTCTTAAGACCTTTGGATAAAGCCATATCAAAGATAGTACTGCAATACAGCAAATGATCGTTTCTGCTCTTAATCCCTGTTATATTTGGCGCCTGACCACTTACCATAGCTGCAAAGGCTACCGGAGTAATACTGGGATAAACAGTAGCGGCTTTTTCTGATTTTAAGCTGCTCATGAAAGGTATCAGCCCTTTGTCTTCGGCCTCCTGGTAACTGTCATAGCCAAAACCATCGAGATAAATAATCATTATCGGTTGATTTTTTTCGATATATTGTTGGCTCATCTGTGCTACATCGGTTACAAATTTAGCAGGCGGATCCAGCATAATACCTTCTAACAGAATTGGTGTTTTGCCCTTGACAGTAGCTCGGCCCATACTATCTAAAAGACAATTTTGAGGATCGGCAAGTAAAATTGAGCTATCTGCTCCATAAAGAGCCACTTTTTGGCTATCAGGAAAGACTTTGCTCAGCGCTAATGTCTTTTCATCGGTAGAAAAAAGATCAGATATTTTCAGCTCGATATGTCCGGCATCCGAAGTTAGACAGAAATAGTACCTTTTCCCTGCTCGTTGCTACTTGCTGTAGTAACTTCATTATCACAACCAACAAGAGCAAGAGCTAATAAAAAGAAGCTTAAGGCTATAACAATCCTCTTGGGTTTTTGTATCTTTTTATTAGGCATATTTGTATTAAAAAATCGCAACATTAACTTCACCTATTCCTTTTCCGTAGTAACGATTTGTCTTTTACTTGTTTTAGGGCGCAGATGGTATTTGTCGAGTAATTGCAGCAGCTGCCAGGCCAACAATCCACCTACCCCCCCAGATAATGCCGCTACCGCCAATGTCAACAGCAAAAATATCAGCGGCAAACGGAAAAAGATAAAATTAACTACAAATGTCCCTGTTATATTAGCCAACAATCCGGCAATAAAAGCACAAGATCTACAACAAACACGATGCCCTATCAGAAGCAGACCTAGATCCATTATTATGCCGGGTGCTGTATAACTAGCCAAAGTAAGTATACCATGAGAGCCGATCACCCCCGTAAACATTACAACCAAGGCCTGGATAAGGCCTATCAAAGTGGCTGTGCCGTATTTGCCTACCAAACCAAAACCCACTACTAACCATAGCATATATAGACCACCGGCCAGAGCACCTGCCGGTATCATTAAAGGACCGCTGACCAGATGAGCAATCGGAACAATTATTGGTTTCAAGACAATTCCCAGTGTAGCCATCACAGCGATCAACACCAGATCATAAACCGTAAATCGTTGTAAAAAACCGTGCTTTTCTGCCATAAAGCCCCCCCCTAAAACAAGTAATTAGCACTATTTAACAATGATACAGGAAACCTCGCTGACCCAATATTGGCGATTATAATCTCCTTCACATTTTTGTCCCACCACCAGTCGTAAATTATAACCACTGCCATAATTCAACATTTTGCCATCCTCCGCAAAAGCAATCAGCATCGGCAATTTTTTACTGCTGTCAGTTTCATCCATCAGCATAGCATTAACATCAATAATACTGAAAGTTGCAGTATATCCGTCAGCAGCTACTATAGTAACTTTTTGCGCCGTTGACTTAACATTTGCTAGGCCCAATAAATAGGAAAGCTTTACACCTTTATAGGTGTTACAAGCGGTTTTTGGCTCCTTGCCACAAGAAAAATATGTATACTCAGCCACCTGATCTTTCATAGCTTTTATTTGAGACATAGTGATACTGACCTCTTTAGAAACACCCTCTCCTTTGATCAATATAGCTGTTTCGGCATTTTTATCCGGCTTATCCGCGGCAGGATTGGTCATATCAGCTTTAGAAGCAGTTGACTGGGTCGTAGCAGACTGCGTATTCTTAACAGGATTATCTTTTTTTATATTTTCTAGATTAGTATCTTTAGTGGTCGTTTTTACTGTCATCCAATAAGATCTTATTATCCGTTACAGTATTATCGGTGACAGATTTTTCTTGATCATCGGCTACAATTTGCTGTTGTAAAGGTGCTTGAGCAGATATATCGGCCACTGAATTTTTTTCAGTACAGCCCCCTGCAAAACAGAGCATTGACAACATGCAAAAAATAATCATAAACTTTTTCATAATGTCTCCTTAGATCGCCGGGTGTACCGTCGGGCGCATAATAGATCCTTTGCTCATTAACACCAAAAGCATCAAATACTACCTTATTATAACCGTCAGTAGCTTTGGCTTCCATATTAAAGGCAGACGATGTGACATCAGCACCCAAAGCAACCAAGACAGTTTTCAGATTAAGGCCGGAAACAGCCCTATAGACATAATTGGGTGTGCCATGATTATCATACGAGGAATAAAGTACATCCTGCTGCCAAGCGGTGCTGCCGCCCAATTCACGAGGAATCAGACTGTCATCAGCCTTCAAAGCATCCAGATTGGACTTAATAAGATAATAAAAATTATTCTGGAAATTAACTCCATTTGTAATTCCTTGTCCACCTATTACTAAGCCGACATCAGAGGGAGTCAATGTAGACAGATCACAAAAATACTTAATCCTAATGCTAGTTTGTTTTTTGCTAATTTTTTTGCAAAATTCATTACTTATGCCCCTTTAATATTAATAAATAATTGCATAAATCATTCTTTGTTGAGAATATTTATGGCAAAAAATAAACAGTTTATTATTAAAACTAAGCAAAATGCTTTTAAAAAAACTTTCTTCTACACAATCAGTTTACTTATGATGTAAAAGCATATATCTTCTGATAAAATACTCTCCCCGCACAGAGAGATTAGAACCGTAAATTATGTCCAACTCACCTATCAACCATTTGAAAATCAAAAATTTCTTTGATGTTATTAAATGTTTACAATCCTTTATTATATTATCCTTGCTTGAAAACAATATAAGTGATACTCCATATTTTGTCAACCCTTATTTTTGTACCAATTATGTTACATGATTAAAAAATGGTTAGTTTATTAGTAAACCGTATGTAATGAATTGTATAAATAAATAGAGGTTAAGATTTTTTACTTTTCGTTAATCATAATGATGAATACCCCTCTATATTATTTTTATTATATGTTGCTTACTCGTTTCTTACTAAATATCACTGCAAACAACTTATAAGCCTCACGCCAACACCAATAATAACCACATTATGCAGCTGTTGCAGAGGCAGGATTTGAGCCCATGACCCTCAGATTTCGAAGTATGATCTTTGTTTATTACAATCATTAATAACCTA
Source organism: uncultured Peptococcaceae bacterium (assembly GCA_964425485.1). Lineage (GTDB taxonomy): Bacteria > Bacillota > Dehalobacteriia > UBA4068 > UBA4068 > CAYRML01. The sequence continues at coordinate 11,158 of CAYRML010000024.1, forward strand.
CTATAACACCCGTTATTACAATATTGTGGACATTATAATCAACTAGGGGTAGCAAGACTCTTTTCTTCGATTTTTTCAATCTTTCGGTTACGAAAATATAAAAAGATATCAATAAATACCATTGATAAATTAATAATATAGAAATATATCACATAATCTCCCGGGAAATAAACAAGTTTATTAGTAATTCCGAATACATAAGCTGAAACAAGAAACCACAAAAAAACAATACTTTTACCTTTTGTGGAACGAGATTTATAAGAACGGTAAATAGAAGCCGGCCATGAAGCAAAAAAAGATAACAACATCCCCAATTCTAAAAAACTCATGATCATAAAAAAAATCCCCTTTCTAATTTCTATTTCATAGAGATACTATACCCAAACCATACATATACCTTGTATAAAAGGGTCTTTTTTTGATGAAATACTATTAATCAATTTTAATTGAAATAACCCGAGAAAAGCTGCCCAAATGGCTTGCTATATGTGAAGAACACATGGCGAGCGCTAAGCTTTTCTGCAGTGCTTGTTTCAGTAATCTTACCTTATAGCTGACCCAGTTTTGCTAGGTAATAAACAAAAAAAAGCGCCCAGCTTTTCAACTAAGCGCCTTCTATACATGGTTACAGAGAGAGGATTTTGACCGCTTACTTTAAGTTATAATAAACGAAAATAAAGAAGTGCGTTCCCTGAACAGGACACACTCTTTAACTCTGTATCTGTATAGGATATAAAAATTTTAATTCTTAATCCACTTCATCAATCCATTTTTTTAATCCCAATCTTCCAATTCCGGCAGAATAACCGCCATCGATTTGAATATCCTCGCCAGTTATAAACTTGCAATCATCAGCTGCTAAAAAATGGGCTAAGGCCGCCACCTCTTCCGGTTTGCAAGGACGTCCGAGAGGCCAACAATATTTAGCCATTTTCAATTCGTTCTCACAGCCCTCTTGATACAACATAGGAGTGTCTATACTGGCGGGACAAATTGCATTCACTCTGATATTGCGATCTGCCAATTCAAGAGCAACAGTTTTTGTTAAACTGTTGATAGCTCCCTTAGAAGAATTATAAGCAGCATAGCCGGGGAAAGCCTGCACTCCGGCATTCGATGATATATTAATGATAGCTGCACCGTCAGGCATATATTGAACTGCATGCTTAATGCCATAAAAATAGCCAAAAAAGTTAATATCGAACAATTTTTTTGCCTGATCTGAATCTATATCTTGGATATCGGCTTCGGGAATGATGATTGCCGCATTATTGACGAGGATATCGATTCTACCATGGCGTTCAGACACCCCTCTTAATAGACTTTGCACCTGTTTTTCATCGCTGACATCTGTTTTCACAAAAGTAGCACCTATACTTTGAGCCACTTCTTCACCTTTACCATTACTGTCTCTGCCTGCCATAACAACTGTTGCACCTGATTCGGCAAACCTCTTGGAAATAGCAAAACCTACACCTTGCTGAGCACCTGTAATTACAGCAATTTTTCCCTCTAAAGAAAAAAACATAATAACACCTTCTTTATTAATTTATATTTTAAAATATTCTTTATATTATTATCCTAGATAGTATTATAACATTTAACGTATATTAATTGATTGTAAAAAACAATCCTCCAATTAGCCGTTCTATTGACCTTTTTGTAAAATAAAGGCTTTAATATGCTAATAAAGATTTGTCTTCATTTCTGCACTAATATTAGAGAATAAATATTAATCTTACTCCTCATATAATTTGCTCTGCTGTGTATTTTTTCTTGCTCATATTTTATCATAATTGTTTCTAAACTTAAAATCTGGAGCAACTTCATGGGGTCATGCCAACACATTTCCTTCACATAAAACATAAAATAATACCATAATAAACTGCCTGGAAGGAATGAGCAAATTGTATAAATTACCCCAAACATGTCCACATCCCTGGTATATTAACAACCATATGTGCAATCATGTAAACATGTGTGATAAAATATGGCACTGCCCTTACTTTTCATACATGTCAATATTTAGCCCCCAATTATGCAAAAATTGCCCTTGTAATCCCCCTAATATTGATCAAAATACCGCTTCTATGAGATTAATGGATTATGGACCTAACCCATTTGTGGTTAATATTGAAGAAGCAACAAAACAAAACAATAATTTTCGTACAGCTTTATGGACAGGAACCCATTTACAACTTACCTTGATGAGCATTGGTGTGAGAGAAGATATTGGTTTAGAAGTCCACCCCTATCATGATCAATTCATACGTCTTGAACAAGGTCAAGGAATTGTTATGATGGGGGACTATCCAGACAGACTGGATTTCAGAGCCTGTGTCAGCGATAATTATGCATTTATTATACCAGCTGGCAAATGGCATAATTTAATTAATACGGGTTGTACACCAATTAAATTATACTCTATATATGCACCGCCTCAGCATCCATTTGGCACTGTTCACAAAACTAAAGAAGATGCTGAAGAACACCACGGGGGTTACTAAAAGCTATTAGTATGAATAAAATATCGTTAACCGTGCAGTCTTAAAAACGTAAACACCTCAACCAATCGGCTGGGGTGTTTTGCTGGCATGACATTGTATCAAACATTATATATTATATGCTGGTATGAGGTATCCCCCAAGAGTAGGTCCACTTTTAATGAGAAAAAATAATTTATCTATTACTTGAGACCTATCCCACTCTTCAGTATCTGCTTCACACTACAATCCCTTCTCAATCAAGGTAGCCGTTATTATGGAGTGGGTCAATTCTCACCGGCGATCTCGGTCAATTATATCCGGGCGATCACAAATGAGAGGTTAACTACATCAAATTGAATTTTATAGGCAATACTTTGCGGCTTCCTCATAAATTTCGTGATATCTGATTCTTTTCGCAGTAGCCCAAAGTGCTTCGAAATCTGACAAGTATTCACCTTTATATAGGGATAATAGCCTTTTTGCTTGCTCTTTGGTATTATGAATCCTAAATTCTTCATATATCCTTTCAAAAAGGTCGATATCGCATGCAATTTCATCCCGGCAGATAAAATAGCGGTTTTCACGGTAGATGACTGATCCCATTATGCCGGCACATTCAAGGTCATTTTTTATGTGCCTCAGATTTACCGCAATCAGGTTTTTTATATTAGTGGATTCCGATTCCCACCAAATAGCGTTATATATTTGTTCTTTGGTAGCCCCCTGGTCGCCCGCATCGAGCAGAAAGGCCAAAAGTTCGCGTTCCTTTTTCGTCCTAAATTTTAAAAGCTTTTGCCTGTCTCTATCTTGATAAACAGTAAAGGCTCCCAATGTTTCAATATATGCTTTCTTTGGTCGGTATCCTGCAAATTCTATCATCTGCTTTGTAAATTCAGGCTCTATTCTGTAGTTATACGCAAATTCAAGGACCGGGTAGTAAGCCTTCCGCAACCTGAAATATTCATAAAGCCCATTGTCGGAGCAAAGCTTAAGATAACGCCCTGTCAGGATGGTCGCCTTTTGATGATCTTTTGTCTCGATTGCCGCTCTTACAAGTACTCCGTATGCCAGCGACGCATGAAGGAGCATACCGGAGCTCTCTCCTGTCTCTATGCACAGGTTCGCACATTTAACCGCATTGGGATAATCAGATATGGCGGAAAAATACCCCATAAGTCTGGCAAGGACAAGGCTTTTTAAATAAGCTCCCGCCCTGTCAAGATTTTCAAAGATTTCCCGAACAATGTCTTCCTTCGGGGCATCCGTAAAAATAAGGCTGTAGGTAAGACGCTGCATTTTTGCCCAATGCATCTGAAAATTAGTTTTACGGTAAAGAGGCGCATACTCGACCGCTAAGGTAAAATACTTTACGGCGGTTTCATAGGATGCGTTTTCGCCGTTCATTTTATCAATAAAGGTATTCTGATAGTGGATTTCGGCTGCCAACAGGTAGCCTGCCCACATTTCTTCATAGTTTCCTGTATTCCTGAGCCGTTGAAGCTCCTCCGACAGTGCGGATAGTGAACGGCTTCGTTCTCCCAGCATCTGATAAGCCTTGGCCACATAGATGCCGGTACTGTGCATATCCAAATAGTTCAGTTCATCCTCGGGAAGCTCAAGGGATTTTTCGTAATAGTAAACCGACTCCTTCATCCTGCCTGCAAAAAATTGAATTGTGCAAAGATACCTTTCAAACCAACGCATGATCTTAATATTGCCGGCCTTAGCGCAGCTCTCTATCATATGCCGGGCAAGAGCATAGGCCTCGCCTATCTGCGAATTCCAGCATAGGTTGTACAGCTTTTCGATGACTACAGCATATGCCAGTTCCCCAGTCGAATCGTCAAGCTTTGCGATCAACTCATCAAGCAGCCTGTTTGATTCCTCTAATGAAACGAAATTACGGAGAACCCTTGCCTTATGTATCATAGCCTCAAAATAAAGTTCTTTATCGTCTCTGTTCATTAAGGGTATCGCCGCCTCAAGGCATGATTTGGCCTGTACAAAGTTTCCGAGAACGGACAGGAAGGCACCCTTGGCCACAAGAATTCTTGGATTTAGTTCGACCGCCGTATCATCAAGCGCCCGGAACCATATCCGAAGCTCGTTGTAATTGCCAGCTTTTATGTAATCCCTGTAGCATACTAGGATTATCTTTTCCAAAAGTTTGTAATCTTTCGAATCCATGGCATAGTGGGCAGACCTTGAATACTGCTTATGATCAAAATAGTACCGGGCGGCTTTCTGCCTCAGTAAAGGCATTTGGTCCTTATCTCCCGTTTCCAGCAGGCCGCTTCTGAAAAGCGCGTGGTAGCGATAAAACCCGTCGCCTGTTTTGATGGTGAATATATTTCTGGATACAAGGCTTTCCAGCATGAGTCTTGTATTTTTTTTATTCAGGACATCATCAAGCATCTGTGCGTCCAGCACGTCAAAACAGGCAGATTTTTTAAGGAAATCCACCATGTCGGAGTTCAGATTGGCTATGCATTCACGAAAAAGGTAGGCATACAAAGTGTCATTGCCGTAGGAAGTAATGTCGCCAATGGATATACCGTTTTCCAGCAATACCTGGAAGGAACGGATAGCCAGAGGCCACCCCTCCGTAGAGCCGTAAATAGCAGGATCGTCAAAACCCAGGATACAGGCGATTTCTTCTCTTGTAAACGCAAGATCCTTTTGGGTTAACTCAGTTACATCGCCCTTTACTTTAGACGATAAAAATTCCTGCCAAGGAGCCTCCCTGCTGCCGAAACAAAGTTTGATATTTTTAGGAATATACTTAATCAGGCAGAAGATAAGTTTTTTAACCTCGTCTTCTTCTATGGTATGCAGATCGTCCATGACCACGATAAAATCATTGGCAATATTTTCAATGCTGCAGATTAGTGCACTTGCAAGCATGGAGATGAAATTGTTCTTTTCGGAAAAGGGCAGATATTCTGAGGTGGAGAAGTCAAATTCCGGGAAAGTCTGCTTTATGGCCCCGCACAGTGTATTTATGAAGGTAAAAATATCGTCCTCGCCGTCCAGAGAGAGCCAGACAGTGTTTGCGGTGCTGTTTGCAACCTGTGACAGAAGGGTTGTCTTGCCATGACCCGCGCCAGCATGGATATACACAAGCTTCGTGGTACTGTTAAGGATAGTATTTATTAAGTTTTTGCGTATGATTTCTCCTGCGATAGCTCCGGGAACTGTCAGTCTCGCACTTGGTATATTGAACATGCACATACACTCCACAACTAATACATGATTATTAAATTATAACATAGATTGGGAAAGTTTGCGGAAAACAAGCGAATATTTATGATGAAAAAGTCGGAAATGTGAAAATTTTTGTGAAATTTACAGTTATGTTCACGGTTTTGTTAATTACCAGTGTTTTATAATTATTAAAGAGCAACATGCACTGCAGATATACAGCTTTGTCGCAAAAAGAGGTAAGTTTAGATGTTTACTAATATTATAGAAGAAAATTTAGATGAAGGCTGCGGCGTGAATGAGGAAATGTTTCCCTGTATGAGGAAGTGCTGTCACAAAAATGATGCCGTTTTCATGGCTTCCTATGAAAAAACGTGCCCCCACTGTGATATAGCGTTTTCTTTTTCCTATGGAGCAGACCTGAGAATCGTAATTATTTTTGAATGCAGTCGATATGGTTACGGTAAAAGGGTAACGGAGTAATGGAAGAATGTACAGGACCATCACTTGATTGTTATGGGAAAATCAGGAGGTATAAATAAGTGTTAAAAACAATTAAAACTAAGATGACTATTGTAGTGATAATTTTAATGCTCTTACAATTGTTTGTAGGTGTGACCCCGGCGTCCGCAGAAAACTTAAGTGATTACAATGGAGTGCCGGTTGAAAGTGGTGAAGAAAAGATAGAAGAAGAGGCTGGCTTTGTACAGCGCTTGCCAGTCATTGTGTCTCCTGGGACAACAACAGGGGCTATTTCAGCAACCGTTGTCGATGGCGTCTACGGCAGCTTGATCGTTGACGTAACAGACGAGGAAGTTGGAATCCCCCATGTTGGAGATATAGCTCCAACTGAAGGCGCGCATTTGCTTATAGATTACATATCAGGCACGGATATTACCGAAGGGGTAGCCGCTGGCAAATATCTGCAAATTTATTATGTTGATTATGATTCAAATATGAAAGCAGGAAAGATATCAGCTTTTTATCAGGTAGAATTGACAGCAGCTGATATAAAAGCAGCAGAGGGAGAAGAAGTTGTTGAAGATGAGAAATCTCTTGAGAGCCTGTTGATGGGCACGATTCTTATGGCCGGAGAGGGATACCCTTACATAGACGCAGATGGCTCGACAAAAAATACGGGGAATCAACCTGTCACTAAAATTACCTCGGAAACCGCCACGCTTAATGAGGGCTGGTATATCGTCGAAGGCACAATCAACAGAACCGGTACCATCACCGTGAGTGGTCATATCAGTCTAATTATTGGGGATGGGGCGTCGCTTGCGGTTACAGGAAATAATAGTGCGGGCATCCATGTCTCCGAGGGAAACAGTCTGACAATCTACGCTCAATCAAAGGGGGATGAGATGGGCTCCCTCTATGCCGCTGGAGGTAACCTGGGCGCAGGGATCGGCGGCGCCGGAGAAGGGAATGACTGCGGAAAGATTACCATCAACGGAGGCAGGATCACAGCCATAGGCGGTGAAGAGGGAGCAGGAATTGGCTGCGGCAGTATTAATAATAATTTAGGTGCTACGATCACGATCAACGGAGGTATTGTTACAGCCACAGGCGGTGAAGAGGGAGCGGGAATTGGCGGTGGCAGCGATAATTATGTAGGTGCTATAATCACAATCAACAGAGGTATTGTTACAGCCACAGGAGGTGAAGGTGGAGCAGGAATTGGCGGCGGCAGCGATAATTTTATAGGTACTATGATTTATATCAACGGTGGTACTATTGCGGCAATGGGGGTTACTGGCGCTGCAGGGATCGGCGGAGGTTACAGCGGCAGTAGCAGCATAATTACAATCAACGGCGGAACGATTAATGCAACTGGCTCTAATGGCGGGGCAGGGATTGGCGGCGGATATTCTTCTTCAGGCGGCAAAATCGCAATAAATGGTGGTAGAGTCAATGCCATTGGAGGTAGCGGCGCAGGAATTGGCAGTGGGGAAAGTCACAATGGCAGCAGTGACATCTACATCAGGCCTTATGCCAAAATTACTGCAGTATCCCTGGGCGGCGAT
>CAYRML010000025.1:0-13264 GCA_964425485.1 uncultured Peptococcaceae bacterium
GGGTGGTTTTCCCAATGAAAAAACTCATATTTATTCTGGCCATTGTTATTGTTGCCATCATAATTATTTCTTTGCCTGGGCCGGCCACCCAAATTGATTATGAAAGACTCAAGATTTCTCAAACACCAACTGTTCCTGGTGTTACAACCAAATCTTTCATTGATGAGACAGATAGTTATATTATTGCAGTGCATATACCGCAGACCGGGAAAATCAACCTTGATACTCTCTTAAATGCCACGGCCCATAGAGCTATAGGCTCCTTTAAAAAAGATTTGGCAGCAGTTTCAGCCGCAAATGGAACCGGCAATAAAAATCTTTATGTGCTGCATATTGATTACAATATATATCATCATAGCCCTAATCTTTGGTCCATATTTTTTGATAAAGAGATTTTCTTGGAAGATGAGCTTTGGCATAAAGAGCTCGACACCATTAATTATGATGTTTCTAGCGGCAAGGAACTAGGTATCAGAGATATGTTCAGGGCCAATGCCGCTGCTATAAATGAACTTTATAAGTATTCCGCAGAGAAAATGCAGGCCAATATCAGCGCCCAGGATAATTATGATGCTACACTTTTTGATAAAGGCATCTCACCAGACATAGCAAATTATGACCTTTTTGCTATGACCCAGGATGGGCTGATTATATTCTTTGATTATGGACAGCTGGCGGCAGACGAGAATGGTTATTACAGTATTGTTATTCCCTATGGAGCCATATCCGATATGTGTTTAACTGAAGAAGGTTTGCCCCGCGCTATTGATCCCAGCAAGCCTATGGTAGCATTAACTTTTGATGACGGGCCGCATAGTAAATATACTCCTGTTTTACTGGATGCGCTTAAAAAGCGTGGGGCCAAGGTGACCTTTTTCGTGCTGGGGAACAGGGCCGAGGGTTTGCCCTCAAGCATAAAAAGAGCCGTGGATGAGGGGCATTCTGTCAATATTCACAGCTATAATCATATTGGTTCCTTTACTAATATGAGCCAATACGCTCTTGATTCTCACCTTTCCCGTACAGCCGGTGCAATAAAAGCCGCCAGCGGTAAAGCGCCAAATTTGGTACGCCCTCCTTATGGCGCTATTAATAAGAAAGTAGCGGCCGAGATAAATTATCCTATAATCTTATGGAATGTGGATACCTTAGATTGGAAATATAGAAATGCTGATTATGTAGCTAAATATATCGTCAATCATGCTAAAGATGGTGATATCATTCTTCTGCATGATATACACGGTACTTCTGTTACCGGTGCAGTTGTTGCTATTGATACTCTTAAGGCCAAGGGATATCAGTTTGTCACTGTGGAGGAGTTGTTCTATTATAAAAATAAATCCCTTAACAATGGAGGAATTTACAGAAGCGCAAAGTAATTAAAGTAATTATTAAAAAAAGAAAGGCAGGGGATTTTCATGTTAAGCGCAAAAATTGAAGCTTTGTTGAACAATCAAGTAACAAAGGAATACTATTCTTCCAATCTATATCGTGCGATGAGCTCTTGGTTTTCCGCTCATGATCTGCAGGGTTTTGCCAAATGGTATTATATTCAAGCGGAAGAAGAATATGCTCATGCCAAAATCATCTATAATTATATACTTCAGGCCGGTGGGCGCGCTATTATTGAAGCTATTGATCAACCGCCTGCGGAATGGACGGATGGATTGGAAATTTTGGAAAAGACCTTGGAGCATGAGCAGTATGTGACATCCTTGATCTATGATATTGTGTCTGCGGCCCAGGAAGAAAAGGATTTTAAAACCTCGCAATTTTTCGCCTGGTTTGTGGACGAGCAAAGGGAAGAGGAAGATAATGCTGCCACCAACCTGGGACGCTATAAATTGATGGCCGCAGATGGTAAGGGCCTCTATTTGCTGGATGCGGAGTTGGGCACTCGGGTTTATAATCCGCCGGCCCTATTAACAACTATGGAAGCATAGTATATATAATAATATAAGACAATAAAAATCCCACCTTTTAGGGAGCAACTTAGGGATTTACAATAACAAACAGGTTTTTTGAGTGACAACCCTCAAGCGATACAAAAGACCAGTCATGTCCAAGCGTAAATGCTTAGCGCGGCTGGTCTTTTACTTGTTGGCGCAGGGTATCTGCTTTACTGTATTTCTTTTTTCGGCTTGTTCAATATGTAGTTTAACAGCATCCTCCTGTTTGTCAGGAGGATGTTTATATTTTCTCAGAAGTCGCTTTACCGTTATACCAATCTGAGTATGACACTTTCGCGAATGTCACAGTCAACTTTCATATTGCTCTTGATACTGATAGTAAGCTCTCTTGTAATTTATTTTAATACGTAATTCTTAAAATCTTTTGCTGACATATTTTCGAAAATTGCATCATAAAATGCCAATTCAACATTCGATAATCCGATTTCTTCTACGTGCTTGTGAGGGTTGTTCATATCCATTGTCATATTAACAAGTGCATTGATTTCAGCCGTTTCAAGTGAACATTTGAGTAAAAGATAATATTCATGGGTATATCTTTTCTGGGACAACTGTATAAAAGCCCTTGATATCGGATAATATTACAAGTAGTTCGGCGGTATGAGGCCTAATACCAAGGCAGATAAGGCATTATTATTGCCGAATTTTATTTTCTTGGCTGTTAGTAACTGCTGATGTCAAACTTTATGACTGTTTTCTGTCCGACGAAACATATATTGATCTTTTTCTTCCAGAAGTACCATTTCTATTCCTCATCTAAACTAAGATATATATTTTTGAATTATTTTGCTGTTTTTATAGTTATAGCTGCTTAATAAAGACAACAATATATATTGGAAAGGTAGCCGCTCATGAAAAAGATTTTTAATAAAGTAACCATAATTATATTGCTTGTGATTTTGCAAATCTATATATTATATGTAATGGTCCATAAACTAGCAATATATTCCCCATATTTTTATTATGCTTTCCTGGGCATAAGCATCATAGCAGTTATTGCTATTGTTAATAGAAATTTTAATCCGTCATATAAAATAGGATGGATTATTCTGGTGATGCTGATGCCGATCTTTGGCGGTCTTTTTTATATTTTATTTGGCAGAAATAGCGGCAGTAAAAAATGGTTAGCGAAAATGACACAAGTAAATAATAAATTTACACCCTATTTGCATCAAAATGCCCAGATCTTTGATGAAATCGAGAAAGCAGATAAATATATAGCGCAACAATTATACTATATTTTGAAATGGTCAGGTTATCCTGTGTATAAGAAAAGCAGGGCCAGATATCTTAAGCAAGGTGAGGAGTTATTTGCTGCTTTAAAAAAAGAATTGAATAAGGCTAAACATTATATTTTTATTGAATGCTTTATTATTGAAGAAGGAGAAATGTGGAATGGTATATTAGATATCTTGAAAGCAAAGGTAAAAGAAGATATAGATATTCGGCTGATCTATGATGATCTGGGATGTGCCACTACATTACCCGCTAAATATAATAAAAAATTAGAGGAAATGGGGATAAAATGCCAAGTTTTTAACCCCGTAATGCCTTATCCTTCATCTAAATATAATAATCGTGATCATCGAAAATTGGTAATTATAGATGGGCATACCGGTTTTTTAGGCGGTTGTAATATAGGTGATGAATATATTAATAAAAAAATGAAATTCGGATATTTGAAAGATGCTGATTTGATGATTAAGGGCGATGCGGTGTGGAGCTTAACCGTAATGTTTTTACAAATGTGGAATTTTGATAAAGATTTAAGCGCGGATGCGGTTTATGAAAATTGTCGGCCGCAACTTTATAGTGATGAAGAATTTACTGATGATGGATTTGTGCAGCCATTTGCAGATGCGCCTCTGGATAATGAAAATATTGGTGAATCTGTCTATATGAATATGATCAATAAGGCTAAAGAGTATATATATATCTATACCCCGTATCTGGTTATTGATAATGAGATGATGATAGCATTATCTTTGGCCGCTCAAAATGGTGTTGATGTGAGGATTGTGACTCCTTATATCGGAGATAAAATAGTTACACATCAGCTTACTCGTGCTAACTATCAAAAATTAATCGCAAACCAAGTTAAAATTTATGAATATTTACCGGGATTTATCCATTCTAAAATGATAGTTTCCGATGATGATATAGCTGTAATTAGCACGATCAATATGGATTTCAGAAGTTTTTATTTACATTTTGAATGTGCGGCTTTAATGTATAAGACAGAAGCTATTAAGCAAATGAAAGAAGACTATATGAACACTTTGGAAGTTTGCAAACAAATCACCATAGAGGATTGTTTGGCTGTTAAATGGTATATACGTGTATTTCGCAGTATATTAAAAGTTCTTTCACCCCTCATATAATAAAGATATATTATAATTCATAATATAATAATGAAAGATATAACAAATGGCAATATTTATCTAAAAGCACTAAAGCATAAAGATAAGACTGCACTAAAGATTTATCCTTCGGTGCAGTCTTTACTTTTGTGTTTTCGCTTGAAGAGAGTCGATCAAATTTACTTGTTTTCGTACCTAAGTTGAACTCCCTTTTTGGGGATTCTTGTTGTCTTTATATAGTATTTCAGTATATAATAAAACCTGTGACATTTGCTAAAGGAGAAATGCTATGAGCTTAGGCGAATTACTTTTGATAGCGGTTGCTTTGTCTATGGATGCTTTTGCCGTTGCTGTAGGCAAAGGGCTTTCGCTGCTTAAAATCGAATTTAAAAAAGCGGCCATAGTAGCCCTTTATTTTGGTATATTTCAGGCCTTAATGCCGCTTATAGGTTATGTTCTGGGCATTAGTTTTCAGGAAAAGATCATAGCTATAGATCATTGGGTGGCCTTTGCTCTGTTGACTTTTATCGGCATCAATATGATACGGGAATCCAGGAAGGCAGAGGATATGATAAATAGCTCCCTGGCTTTTGGTCATTTGCTGCTTTTGGCCGTAGCGACCAGTATTGATGCCTTGGCGGTTGGCGTATCATTTGCTTTTCTTCAGGTTAACATTTATAGTGCGATTATCATCATAGGCTGTGTGACTTTTGCTTTTTCCCTTTTAGGAGTCAAGCTGGGCAATATATTCGGCAGCAAATATAAGTCCCGGGCCGAATTGGCAGGGGGGATTATTCTGATTATAATCGGGCTTAAAATCTTATTGGAAAATATTTTATAAAAAAGCCATGGCTTTGGCCATGGCTTTTGCTTATTATTTTTGTTGCGCTATTTGTATTTCATAGCCATCGGGATCTTGCACAAAGAAGAAGGTGATATCAGGGCTAGGGCTCAGAGGCCCACGCAGTACAGGGATATTTTTTTCTTTGATAAGCGCTAAGGCCTCATCCAGGGAAGGTGCAAGGAAACCTAAAGTGATACCGGTTCCAGTGGCGCTGTTTTGTGCCGCTTTGCCGGCAATATTTTTGTCATAAATAAGCTCTACCTGTGTCTGAGCGACATTGCCTACAAAAGCAATTTCCATATCGCTGTTGGGATTGAAGCGTCTTTGCAGCTTTAAGCCCAAAACGTCTTGATAAAAGGACAAGGATCGATCTAAATCGCTGACGGAAAGAGTAACCCAGCCAAAGTCCATAATAAATACCTCCTTTTTATTATTTCATTGTTTCATTATACAGCAAAACATAATTACCAGCAAGTGACCCGCCTTATACAGCTAGCGATTTTTTTGTTTGTCGCAGCTGCTATTGCCACAGCCGGAGCAGCCGGAGCAGTGGTTTTTTTTCTTACGGCTGCTCATAAAACGGAGGGCTATAAAGACCGCCGCACCTATTATTAACAGCAAAATTATATCCGCTATGCTCATAGCAATAGCCTCCCTATTTGATATACGGCCAGGGCCATCAGCCAGGCTACACCACATTGCATACCTATGATACCAATGGTTAATATCCCCGATTGCAGCTCTTTCTTGATGGTAGCTACGGCGGCTACACAGGGAGTATAGAGCAAAGTGAAGATCAAGAAGCTGAAAGCGGCAAGAGGCGTGAAGAGGCCGGAGAGCGCCGCGCTGAGACTTGTAGTGCTGGTATTGAGCAAGACGGATAGCGTACTAACGACAGCTTCCTTTGCCGTAAAGCCAGTGATGAGAGCAGTGGATACGCGCCAATCACTGAAGCCAATGGGCTGGAAGATGGGGGAGAGAAGTTGGCCGATCATGGCCAAAAGGCTGTTAGCGCTTGTGACTACCACATTAAGCTGAGCATCAAAACTTTGCAGGAACCAGATGATGATGGATGCTATGAAAATTATGGTGAAAGCCCTTTGTAAAAAGTCACGAGCTTTTTCTGCGCAAAAACGGCCGCAGACTTTGGCGGAAGGCATGCGATAATTCGGTAATTCCATGACAAAGGGCATAGGCTTGCCACGGAAGGCGGTGCGTTTCATAATTAAGGCGATCAAAATGGCTACCAGAATACCGATTATATAGAGCGCAATCATAACCAATGCCGCCTTATTAGGGAAAAATGCGGCGCAAAAGATAGCATAGATAGGTATCTTGGCCGAGCAGCTCATATAAGGAGTCAGCATAATGGTCATCTTTCTGTCACGATCGGAGGCCAGGGTTCTGGTGGCCATGATGGCCGGCACGGAACAGCCGAAACCCATTAACATCGGTACAAAACTGCGCCCAGATAAGCCTATTTTACGCAGCAGCTTATCCATAACGAAGGCTACGCGAGCCATATAACCCGTATCTTCCAATATGGAAAGGAAGAAGAAGAGTGTTACGATGATGGGCAAAAAGCTTAAGACACTGCCGACCCCGGCAAAGACGCCGTCGATGATGAGGCTGTGTATGATAGGATTGATACCATAAGCAGTGAGCCCAATATCTGCCAGTACTGTCAGCTGATCTATGCCAAGAGCCAGTAAGTCGGAAAGGAAACTGCCGATTACATTGAAGGTCAGAAAAAAGATGAGAAACATTACGCCCAAAAATACAGGCAGGGCGGTGTATTTGCCGGTTAATATTTTATCCATGCCGATACTGCGCCGCCGCTCTCGGCTTTCTTGACATTTAACCACGGAAGCAGATACTACACTTTCTATAAAAGAATAGCGCATATCGGCCAGGGCTTCGTTGCGTTCAAGTCCGCTTTCATCCTCCATCTCTGTAATACAGTGCTCAATAAGTTCATGCTCGTTTTGACTAAGATCAAGATGATCCGCCAGTGCAGGATCTCCTTCGATCAATTTGGTGGCACAAAAACGTGCGGACATGCCGATTTTCTGAGCATGGTCTTCAATGATATGAGCAACGGCATGAATACAGCGATGGACAGAACCTTGCGGGCAAAAATCCATAACCGCAGGTAGTATCTGCTTTTTTGCAATATGTACAGTTTGCTCGATTAGCTCTGACAAGCCTTCACTTTTGACGGCGCTGATTGGGACAATAGGTATTCCTAGTTGTTCTGACATCAATTTTACATCTATCGAGCCGCCATTAGCACGCACCTCGTCCATCATATTCAAGGCCAATATGGTAGGTATGCACAGTTCCAGAAGCTGTAATGTCAGATAAAGATTACGCTCTATATTGGTAGCATCTACTATATTTATGATAGCGTCAGGCTTGTTTTTCAGTATGAAGTCCCGGGCTATGATTTCTTCTTGACTATAAGGTCTGATGGAATAAATTCCTGGAAGATCAACAACTGAGCAGTTTTTTAGGCCGCGAATATTACCGATTTTTTGCTCCACGGTTACACCGGGGAAATTGCCGACATGTTGATTGGCGCCGGTTAAAGCATTAAATAAGGTGGTTTTGCCACAATTTTGATTGCCAACTAAAGCAAAGATCATTGGCCTGTTCCCCCTGCCTCAATTGCTATTTTTTTTGCATCTTCTATACGAAGAGTAAGCTCGTAACCTCGTATGTATATTTGGATGGGATCACCAAGAGGAGCCCTTTTCTGCATAGTTACTTTGGTATGGGGGATAAGCCCCATATCCAAAAGACGCAGACGCAAATCCCCTTGACCGCCCACGGATTGTATAATTGCTGTTTTGCCAATTTCAAGTTGATCCAAAGTCATAATATAGCCTCCATTTATTATCAAGTTAGCGCAAGCTAACTTTTATCCATGTATAGGTTAGCACAGCCTAACATCTTTGTCAAGCCCCATTACTGAAGTTGATCTATACTACAGGATATGTTATACTTTTAGCGATTAGGTCTAGCAAACCACAAAGGAGTGATATAATGATAATCCAGGAAGCGGCGGAAATGTATTTAGAAACCATACTGATTCTTAAAAACCGCCAGGGAAATGTGCGATCAATTGATATAGCCAAAGAAATGGGATATTCCAAGCCGACGATCAGCGGCCAGATGAAAAAATTTCGTGAAAATGGTTATATTGAAATAGATAGCAACAGTTATATCCATTTGACGGCAAGTGGGCGAAAGATAGCGGAGAGAATTTATGAGCGCCATAATGTCATTGCCCGGTTTTTAATGGGCATTGGTGTCGATGAGGAAACTGCATATGAAGATGCCTGCCGTATGGAACATTATATAAGCCAAATAACTTTTGACCATCTAAAGTCATATTATGATGAAAAATTGAATCATAAAAAATAAGAGCAGGAGCATCATTTCAACATGACACTCCTGCTCTTATTTTTTATTTACACTATTTAACTAGATTTTTGGCGCTTGCAGCTAAAGCATCAAGATCCGCGCGGGTGGGGACATAGACCTGTTTTTGCGGTTCTAAGGGCAGCTGCCAGCCTAATCCTTGCAAGATTTCTTGAATTTGATCTGCGCTCTGGCCGCTCCAGCCATACGAGCCGAAAGCTATGCCTGTGCGTGCTTTGACTGCCAGTCCTTTCATATAGGTAAGGAAGGATGCTACGGTAGGCAGCATATTGTTGTTGAGGGTTGAGGAGCCGACAGCAATATATTTAGCTTCCAGCAATTCCACAATTATATCGGAGATATGGTTTTGCTGCAAAGCCATCCTCTGTACGGGCAGTCCTGCTGCTTCAAAACCCTCAGTTATGGCTTCAGCCATTTTTGCTGTAGAGTTCCACATGGTGTCATATACCACGACAGCCTTATCTGTGGTTTTTTGCACAGCCCAGTCGGCATATTTAGCTACGATCTGTGGTATTTTGGAGCGCCAAATTATGCCATGGGCAGGTGCTAATATTTTAGGATTCAGAGGCCCAACAGCGGCTAAAGCCTTGGCTGTTTGCCCGCCATAAGGCAGCACAATATTGGCATAGTATTTGGCAGCCTCAAAAAACAGCTTTTCTTCCGGCACCTCATCATCGAAGCGGGCAGTGGATGCATAATGTTGGCCGAAAGCATCACTGGAAAAGAGTATGCCCTCTTCTGGCATAAAAGCGGCTGTATTATCAGGCCAATGCAGCATAGGTGTCTGCAAGAAATGGAGGCTGTGTTGGCCCAAAGAAAGCACATCGCCGGACTTGACGGTTTGCGCCTTCAGCGGCCCAAAATGAGCTTCCAGTCCCTTGATACCGGCAGGGGCGCTGGTTACCAGCTTGGCATGGGGCAGATGCTGCATCATATAGGGGATGGAACCGGCATGATCCATTTCTACATGCAGGGAGACCAAATAATCGACCTTATCCGGATCTATGATCTGCGAAATTTTGCGCAACAAAGATTCTGCAAAGGGGGCCTTTACAGTATCAATCAGCGCTATTTTTTCATCAACGATCAGATAAGCATTATAGCTGGAACCCCTCTGCGTGACATAGCCATGGAAATAGCGCAAGTCCCAATCCACAACGCCTACCCAATAAATTCCGGGAGCCAATTCTATGCGTTTGGACATCAGGATTCCTCCTCAAAAGCATCCTTGTCTACACCGCAGACAGGGCAAACCCAGTCGGCAGGCAAATCTTCGAAAGCAGTGCCGGGAGCAATACCATTATCAGTATCGCCTTCAGCAGGATCATAAACATAACCACAAACCGAACATACATATTTTTTCATTTTTATACCCTCCGTTTTCTTTATAAATTCGGCTTCTACGGTAGACTTATCCAGTTTGCCGAGAGCCTTATCCAGCTTTGTTTGCTGACTAAGATCACCTATAAGGATGGCGCCGGACAGCAATCCTTCTTGGAAGAAGAATTTTTTAAAATTGCCGCCACTGATATGGGTGAGGCTATCCTGGTCGGATATTTCACCACGGGACCAGATCTTGGTGCCCATGGCTTCCATCATATAAGGCAGAGGCTGAGGCACATATGTCGTTGTCAGCCCGGCGGCGTTTTTACCGGCAACAATGCCTTGCTGATTAGCTGTACTCCAGAGCCCGACAACACGTCCTTCATATTGGGCACAGTCGCCTGCCGCGAAAATATCGCTTTGAGAGGTGAGCATATGGTTGTCTACTATGATGCCGCGCTCGCATTCGAGGCCGGCTTCCTGGGCTAATTTGATCCGAGGCTGAATACCAGCGGCAAAAATTATGACGGCAGCTGTAAAACTGCGGCCATCCGCCAGTTTGGCCACAAGGGATGGGGATTGACCGCTTATTTCCGCCAGCTGGGCATTAACGACTATTTCCAGCCCGGCTTTTGTGGCTATGGCAGAAAAAAATGCACTGCCTTCTTCATCGAGCTGACGGCCAAGCAGACGATTATTATATTCTAACATAGTCACTTGGCGGCCGGAGCGCAAGAGGTGCCAGGCCGCTTCTAAGCCCAACAGTCCGCCGCCGACTATCAGTATGGGGCCGGTTATGGATGTAATGTAGTCGGTATCGGCAAGCGTACGTAAGGGCAGTACACCAGACAAACCGCTGCCAGGCAGCTGAGGCCGATTGCCGTCAGCGCCGGTGGCAAAAATAAGTTTATCATAAATAATAGGGGGGTGCTCGGCTAATTTTATTTCTTTATTCGGCACATTGACTTCTGTTACTTCGTCATAAATTAGTTCGATCTTATTCTCCGTATACCATTTTACCGGTTTAACCAGTAATTTTTCCGGATCTTGTCCAGAAAATACTTCGCAAATCCGAGGCCGAAAATAAGGCATACGCCTTTCTCCGGCGATAAGTATGATCTCTGCTTCATTATCAATAGATCTGGCAGATTGGGCTGCTGCTTGGCCTGCCCCAGCAGCACCGATAATGATGATTTTCTTTTTTAGCATAATTATCACCGCCTTTAAATATTATAATGAGAATTATTATCATTATAATATAAAGCATTATTGTTGTCAATCAAGATGCTGAAAAGTCCCTATTTTTTGTCAAT
Source organism: uncultured Peptococcaceae bacterium (assembly GCA_964425485.1). Lineage (GTDB taxonomy): Bacteria > Bacillota > Dehalobacteriia > UBA4068 > UBA4068 > CAYRML01. Next base: position 11,255 of record CAYRML010000025.1, read on the forward strand.
ATATTTTCTCTTATTCACAAATTTGCAACTACGGTCAACATAGTTATAGCAACTATAAGAAAAATAGCTACGACCAAAATACATATCCAGAGTAGCGCGGCTTTAGCGAAGTTCTTTTGTGTGGTGTTGATTTTAGGGCTTCTGATCCAGATGATTGCCATAATAACATTCAGCCCAGGTATGAGAAATAATAATATGGTCAGCATCCATTGCTTGATGGATATTTCTTCTTCGGCAGCATTCTCCGTTGATGAGCTGGCTTTATCTGACATAAGTCCCTGCATCATATGCTTAGTTTTACTGCCCAGTTGCCGCAATTTATTAAGTTTTGAAGACTGTGCGGGCTGTGTGGCGGCAGCATCTTCTTCCGGCAGAGCTTGTGGCATATAATTTGCCTGTGTCGATGTCATAAGAGGCTGATTGGCCGCCGGTTTTTCCTGTACTGTTGGCTGCTGTAAATCAAAACTGTTCTGCAATTCATCCGGAGCCTGTGGTTGCAGTCGTGGCAATACATCCTCGATAATATGTTTTTTTAATTCCTCATCGGTTTGTTTTTTATTTGTAGCGGAAGCTTTGTTTTTATGAGGTTTTTTTCTATCAACAGATGCGGAGGGATTAGGGAAGGTGCCCGGGGGTGGCGTTGCCGGTTTAATATTTATTCTTTTATTATCAGATTGATCAGACATGATCTCACCTCCAGAGTCTGTTTTTATAGATTATAATAAACCGTAAGGATTTATGAGACGAAATTTATTAAATTTTCATGGTTCCACTCTTAAGGTATCTGAGATGAAAATCGAATGCCTCATCCAGCAAATGCGGGGTATGCACCCATTGCGGCGGGTTTTTTTGCAAGGCTTTATGATAATAGTCCAGTAAAAGTGGCCGATAATCCGGATGGGCACAGTTATTAATAATTTCCAGAGCCCTTTGCCGCGGCGATTTATTACGCAAATCGGCTATCCCCTGCTCACTGATGATTATAGAAACATCATGTTCCGTATGGTCGACATGGGAGCACATGGGCACGAAGCTGGAAATAGATCCCTTTTGCGCTGTGGAAGGCGTGAAAAAAATAGTAAGATAGGCATTACGGGCCAAATCTCCGCTGCCGCCTATACCATTCATCATGCGTGTACCCATAAGATGGGTGGAATTGATATGGCCATAAATATCGGCCTCGATGGCTGTATTCATGCTGATTATGCCCAGCCGGCGAATAACTTCCGGATGATTGCTTATCTCTTGCGGCCGCAGGATAATCTTTTGACGGAAGAAATCGATATTATTATGAAAATGGCGTAATCCTTCCGGTGAAAGTGTAATGGAAGAGGCGGAAGCGTCAGAGAGTTTTCCGCTTTCCAATAAATCTAATACTGCATCCTGGATAACTTCGGAGAAAAAATGTATACCATTGTAATCACTATGTTCAATACCTGAGAGTACGGCATTAGCCACACTGCCCACACCGGACTGCCAGGGCAGGCGGGCTAGGTCTATATTTTTCTCTTTTTCCTCTCTGGCAAAAAAGTCCAAAAGATTAGCCGCCATCATTTTATGTACTTTACCTGTTGGGGCTAGAGGATCAGCCTCATCAGGGATATTAGTTATGACAATACCGGCGATTTTTTCCGGAGGACATGGTATGAAGGGGGTGCCGATGCGCTGAAATGGCTGTACAAGCAGGATCGGTTGGCGATAGGGGGGATTTTCAGGAATATAGATATCATGCATGCCTTCCAGCCCTAAGGGCTGAGATGTGTTGATTTCTATGATTACTTTTTTAGCGCACTGGACAAAAACCGGGCTGTTGCCGACGGAAGTAGTGGGGATTATGCTGCCGTCTGCATTGATGGCACAAGCTTCAATTATGGCTAAATCGATAGGCCCGAAAAAGCCATAACGGGTTTGTTGTGGAGAGTGACTGACATGTTGATCCTGATATTCAATACCGCCTACCGTATTAAGTGAGTCCCGCATACTTTTGCAGCTTTGATAAGGCATACGATT
>CAYRML010000025.1:13274-18727 GCA_964425485.1 uncultured Peptococcaceae bacterium
TCGCGTCCGCTAGAGGCCCCGGTCATGAGGTTAATTTTTAATTTATCCTGTCTATGGGATAAGGCCAGCGTAACCGCCTTGGGATAACCTACGGGCGTGAAGCCACCGGTAGCGATATTCATACCATCTTTAATCATGGTAGCGGCTTCTTGGGCAGTAATTATCTTATTTTGCAGTTCAGGGCAACGGATCCTTTGGTGCATGTATTAATCAGTCCTCCAATTTACTATATTTTTTTACAATATTATGTATAAATAATTATTTCTCTCATTATATATAAAAATATCTAATTTGTGAAGAAAAAAATGTAGTATATTATTGCTATTTCTCGTAAAAATCGGTAAAATAATAAAGTATGCAAACGACTAGCAGAAAATTGATCTAATTGGAGGCCAAAAAATGCAGCTTCTATTGAAAAATGCACATTATTATATTAATGGAGCGTTTCTTATTGGGGATATATCTGCCGATGAGGGGAAGATTATCGCTATAGATGCTGCTGGCAGTAAATCTGAGGCTGATTGTATTCAGGTTATAGATGCTGATGGTTTATGGGTATTGCCCGGCCTGGTGGACAGTCATACTCATTTTCGGGATCCCGGACCCAATTTAGCGGAAGATTTTTTTACAGGTTCGCTGGCAGCCGCTGCTGGTGGCTTTACTGTGGTCTGTGATATGCCAAATGTTTGTCCGACGCCCTCTAATGCGGAGGCTTTAACAAAGAGGATAGCAGCAGCGGAAAAAAAATCTCTGATAGATATTGCTTTTTATGGAGCGGCTGGATTTTCTAACCGCTATAAATTGCAAGAGCTGTTGGATACAGGCGTGGTAGCTTTAAAAACTTTTCTGCAAGAGGCGCCACTTGGGCGGGAGGAAGAATTTTCGGGCCTCACTGCGGCTGATGACGGCCAATTGTTTTTGCTTATGCAAGAGGTGGCCAAGACGGATGGAAGATTGATGTTCCATTGTGAAAATTATCAGCTTATACGCCGTTTGGAGGAGCAACTGAAGGCAGCGGGAATTACGGACAACAGCTTTCATTACAAAAGTCGTCCTGATGTGGCGGAAATACAATCAGTGGCCACAGTCATAGCCTTTGCCGAAGCTACGGGCGCAAAAGTTGGCATCTGCCATGTATCTGTCCCTCAGTCTTGTCAATTAGTGCGCGAAGCACAGAATGCGGGGTTGGATATTATAGCAGAAACTTGCTATCATTATCTGATTTTTGATAATAGCTTTATTGATAAGTTTGGCTCATATGCCAAATGCAATCCGCCCTTGCGCAGTCGAGAAGATGTGGAAGGATTGTGGGATTATGTAATGGACGGTACCATATCTATGATTGGTTCCGACCATGCGCCATTTTTGCCGGAGAAAAAAACATTGGCACCTAATGATCCTATTTGGAAGGCACCTTCCGGCATTGCCGGTATTGAGGTTATGGTTACCCTTTTGCTGCAAAAAGTAAATGAAGGTAAAATTTCCCTTGCTGATTTAGCTTTGCTGACTTCGGAAAACAGTTGTAAAAATATGGGCCTTTATCCACAAAAGGGCTGTATAGCAATAGGGTGCGATGCGGATTTCACCATTGTTGATATGGAACAAAAATATATTGTGGACAAGTCAAAAATGCAGACGGGAGCCAAGGATAATAATATCCTTTTTGATGGACTTGAGCTTCAAGGAAGGCCTGTTTATACTATTTTACGTGGAGAAGTACTGATGGATCACGGCATAGTTGATAGGTCCTATCAGGGCTTTGGCCATTATTTAAAACGTTGTACCTAAATATAAAAGGAGGGAGACATGGATTATAGTAATGCCTGGCTGATCATATTGGGAGGAGATTTGCCGCCTATTATCCCCAATTTTTGGCCACCACAGGGGATTATTGCTGTTGATAAAGGAGCTGATAATGCTTTCAGGCTTGGTCTTATACCTGATCTTTTGCTGGGCGATTTAGATTCGATTAGTGAAACAGCATTAAATTATTATTGGAAAGAGGATGTGCCTACCGTAACTTATCCTGAACAGAAGGATTTTACAGACGGGCAGGCAGCGCTGGCTGAGGCCAAAAAGAGGGGCGCTAAAAAGTTGGTTATTTTGGCTGCATTTGGTGGTCGAGAGGATCATCATTTGATGAACATTTTCTCTGCGGCCAAAGCTGCTGGTGATTTTGAGCAGATAATATTACCAGGTGATGGGTTTACATCTGTTATCTGTCCTCGCAAATTTTGCTTGTCGGCAGCAGATGGTGAATTAATAAGTCTTTTGGCTTTATCGCCAAAGGTTACTGGTGTCTGTACAGAAGGGCTGCTATACCAATTGCAAAATGAGGATTTATCATTTGGAGAAAGCAGGGGACTTAGCAATATTTTAAAATCGCCAAATGGTAGTGTTTCCCATGCAAGTGGTACCTTATTGCTGATACAGACTATAAATAGGAATAGTAAAGGATGATAATGATGAATTTCTGGCAAAGATTGATTAGAGGCTACTATAAGTCGGCCTGCCGCCAAGATGAATATGAAGTGCAAGAATATCAAAAAACATTAGATTCTATGGTGAAGTTACTTGCGGGAGATGAAAATGCGGCGGAATCACTACATAAACTCACCGTTTCTTATGATATTATAGATAATAACACTTTTTTATCGCAATTGGCTAAAAATCACCGTACTCTTAAGGATGAACAGATGCCTCTTCTAAGACTGGAAGGCGCTATAGCCGCCTGTTACAGTTTCCTCTTGCAAGAGGGCCATAGTTTTACTCCGTCAGAGTTGATGCGCAGACGCCTCTTGGATGCAGCATTGTTTATGCTGGCTTGTATGGCAGTAATTAATAATAAGGAAGAGGACAAGGAGATAAAAGAACAATTATCTAGGGAATTAATAGAAAATCTCGGTAATTTTGTTGATTTTGAAAATACACTGTCCTCTGTTAGTAATAATACTGACAAGGGTTGCAGCTTCTCTTTGCGTGCTGCCGATCCAGGGATAAATCTTAAATAGGACGTATTGGGAGTCATTATTCGGTATCAGAAAGGGAAAAATTATGAAAAAGAATAATAATGTTCCCCCTATTGTCATGACTGATGCCAGTTGCGGCTGGGATAGTGAATATGCCTACCGAAGGCAGGTGCCAATGATGAACTTCAGCTGCATATTTGCTGATTACCGCTATGATGATTGCGTTGATAAAGAGCAAACAGCACTTTTCTATCAAAGAATTATTAAAGGCGAGGAATGTACTACACAACAGGCAACATCTAAAGATTATCATCGCTTTTTTAATGCGCTTTTGCAGCAAAAAAGGCCTATTGTCTATATTGCCGGTTCCTCTTCTTTGAGTGCTTCCTATGCTTCGGCTTGCCGGGCAAAAAGACGGCTTTGTGAGCAATATCCGGATGCTGATATCACTATTATTGACAGCCGCGCCGTATGCTGCGGTTTGGGGCTTTTGGTGGAAAAAGCCGTCCAGTTGCGGGATGAGGGCAAAAGCGCCAAGGAGATTGGGCATTGGCTTCAGGTTAATAAATTAAAAGTGCATATATGGCTGGCCTTGGATAATTTTGAGACTTTGTTAAAAGGAGGCCGGATTGCTCCCGATACCGCTTTTATCTGTAATTATTTTCATCGCCGGGCCCTGCTTTGTCTGGATAAAAGGGGTAATCTGATTCCTGTTGCCAAATGCCGCAAGGAGATAAAACTGTTCAAAAAAATAGCCAGACGTGTCAAAAAAGAATCCGAAAAGCCGGAATCGCAAGTGGCTATTATCTCCCATGCTTTTTGCCAGGAAAGGGCTGAGCAATTGCAGCAGTTATTGCTGGATAAAGTACATTTTCATGATGTGGATATCAGGCTTATGTCAACAGTGTTAGCCGCCCATACGGGACCTAGCGGGCTGCTTTTATGCTTTTGGGGTAAAAAAAGAAGTTAGATTATAGCAAACTCCCTGCCTGTTACAGAAGCAGTGGAGTTTTTTAGTAGTCGAGTAAGAAAAAGGTGGGAAAATGGATAACAGGCCAACAGTTTTATTAGCTGCCGTCAATAGCCGCTATATCCATAGCAATTTGGCTTTTTTATATCTGGAAAAGCTGTCTTGTGGGTTGCCTTGTCAGGTAATCAGAAAAGATTGGTCGATCAATGTACCTCAACGTCAGTTGCTATATAATATCTGCCATCTGCGCCCCCAAATTATATCTTTTTCCGTTTATATTTGGAATAGAGAATATGTGCAGGCACTCTGCTCTGATTTAAGGCAATTGCTGCCTGATGCCTTGATTGTCTTAGGCGGGCCCGAAGCCTCTGCTTGTCCTCGTTATTTTCTTGAGCAGGATTTATGTCAAGTTGTCATTGTGGGGGAAGGAGAAGCTTCCTGGAGGGCTTTTTTAGCGGATTGGCTGCAAGGGAAAAAGACGGATTGTCCGGGAGTTTTGTGGCAAGGCCAGGAAAATTTTCAAAAAGCTGAACTTTGCCATATGGATGATCTGCCTTTTCCCTATACGGAGGAATATTTGTCCCAACTCAGGGATAGGATAATCTATTATGAAAGCAGCCGCGGTTGCCCATACAGCTGCTCTTTTTGTGCGTCAGGCCAGGATAAGCTGCGTTTTCGTTCCTTAGAAAAGGTTGCCGACGATTTGCGTTTTTTGGCCGCTCACAGACAGGGGCAAATCAAATTTGTAGATCGCACATTCAATGCAGATCGAAAGAGGGCGGCTTTAATCTGCCGTTTGCTACTGGAGCTTTATCGGCCGGGATTGAGCTGGCATTTTGAGCTTTCTCCTTTTTTATTGGATCAAGAACTTACGGACTTATTACAGAGCGCACCGACCGGCTATATTCAGTTAGAGATCGGTGTGCAATCCTTGGATGCTAAGGTGCTGGCGGCCGTATATCGAAGCGGGGATTGGAGCCGGAGCCAAGAACATGTGAGGAAACTATTGGCTGCCGATAATTGCCATATCCATTTGGATTTGGTGGCCGGATTACCATTAGAAGAACTTGATAGTATAAAAAAGGCTTTTAACTGCCTGCATAATATCTATCCTCATCATTTGCAGCTGGGATTTTTAAAGGTTTTGCCTGGATCGCGATTGGAGGCCGAAGCTCAAAATTTAGGCATTGCTTTTAGCCGCAGGCCGCCTTATCAGGTTCTTTATACACCGGATATGAGCGCTGAGGAGCTTTTTCGCTTGGAGAAAGTGGCTCATGCTGTGGATGATTTTTATAATCCCGGGCGTTTTCGCCAGACTTTGTATCTGGCCGCCGATGAATGGCCTGGGGGAGCGATGGAGCTTTATGAACATTTGGCTAAGCTCGAAGAGCGGCGCTTTGATGGCTCTTTGAATATGCATAAAAGAGTGCAAATCTTGGCGGAATTGCTGTTGCAAGGAAAAAAGCGGGAGCTGTATTTTGATCTATTGCGCCTGGACTGGTTGCTCTATGGCA
>CAYRML010000026.1:0-18268 GCA_964425485.1 uncultured Peptococcaceae bacterium
GATAATGCCAAAGATATCAAAAAATACAGCAAGGTTGTTGCTGCTATAAATGATTTGGAAGCGCAGATATCGTCCCTTGATGATGCTGCGCTGGCGGCTAAAACTTTGGAATTTAAAGAGCGCTTGCAAAATGGCGAAGATCTTTCCCATCTTTTGCCGGAAGCCTTTGCCGTAGTGCGCGAGGCCTCTTGGCGTACTCTCTCCATGCGCCATTTTGATGTGCAGCTGATTGGCGGTATGGTTCTTTCCGATGGCCGCATTTCCGAGATGAAGACAGGTGAAGGCAAGACGCTGGTGGCCACAGCCCCGGCTTATCTCAATGCCTTATCCGGAGAGGGCGTGCATGTGGTCACGGTTAATGATTATTTGGCTAAAAGGGACAGCGAATGGATGGGCCGTGTCTACAGATTTTTGGGTATGGATGTAGGGCTGATCATTCATGGCTTGGATAATGATCAAAGACGGCAATCTTATGCCGCTGATATTACTTATGGTACCAATAATGAATTTGGCTTTGATTATTTGCGTGATAATATGGCGCTTTTACCGCAAAAGATGGTGCAGCGGCCACTCCATTTTGCTATCGTTGACGAAGTGGATAGTATCCTCATCGATGAAGCAAGAACACCCTTGATTATTTCCGGGCCTTCCGACAAGCCCACGGAGTTATATTATAAAGTAGCCAAAGTTATTCCTCGCTTGAAAAATGAGGAAGACTACACATTGGATGAAAAACTGCGTACAGCCGCGCTCACGGAAGAAGGCGTGACCAGGGTGGAGAACATGCTGGGTGTGCAAAATCTTTTTGATCCGGAAAACACAGAGATTGCACACCATGTCAACCAGGCTCTCAAGGCGCATACGCTTTATAAAAGGGACAGGGATTATGTGGTCAAAGATGGACAAGTAATCATCGTTGACGAATTCCGCGGCCGTCTGATGTTTGGCCGCCGTTACAGCGAAGGCTTGCACCAGGCCATTGAAGCCAAGGAAAATGTCAAGATCGAAAGAGAAAGCCAAACTTTGGCCAGCATCACCTTCCAAAATTATTTCCGTATGTATAAAAAGCTCTCCGGTATGACCGGTACGGCCAAGACGGAAGAGGAAGAATTCCGCAAGATCTATAACATGGATGTGGTGGAAATCCCCACCAATCTGCCCATGATCCGTAAAGATAATAAAGATATAGTTTATCGTACACAGGCCGGCAAATTTCAGGCTGTAGCCGAAGATATTATCGAAGCGCATAAAACCGGGCAGCCGGTTTTGGTCGGTACTATCTCCATCGAAAGATCCGAACTTTTGTCCGGCATTCTCAAAAGAAGGGGCGTGCCCCATCAGGTTCTCAATGCCAAATTTCATGAAAAAGAAGCGGAAATCATTGCCCAGGCCGGGCGCGTAAATGCCGTGACCATCGCCACAAATATGGCCGGTCGTGGTACGGACATTATCTTGGGTGGTAATTATCAGGCTTTGGCTGAGGCGGAAATGAATGCCCATCCTGATAAGGAATACAGCGATGAAGAAAGATTGGCCCTGATCGAAAAACATAAAGAGCAGACCAAAGCTGAGCATGAGCAGGTTGTGGCTTTGGGCGGTCTCTATATTATCGGTACGGAACGGCATGAGAGCCGTCGTATCGATAATCAGTTGCGAGGCCGTTCCGGCCGTCAGGGCGATCCCGGTTCCAGCCGCTTTTTCCTGTCTATGGAAGATGATTTGCTGCGCCTATTTGGCGGTGACAATCTGACCAATATCCTGGATAAGGTCGGTATGGACGATAATATGCCCATCGACTCCGCCATCGTCACCAGATCTATTGAGACAGCACAGAAAAAAGTAGAAACCCGCAACTTTGAGATCCGTAAAAATGTTCTGGATTATGACGATGTCATGAATCAGCAAAGGGAGATCATTTATGCTGAAAGAAGAAGGGCTCTCTTTGGCGATAATCTGAAGGAAAGTGTCTCCGGCATGATCGATGATGTGATAGATCGTGTAGTGGCCCAGAATATGGGCGAGAGCAATTATCCCGAGGATTGGGATTTGGAAGCCATGGTAGAGGCATTGTCCACTTATGTGCTGCAGCAGAAACCGACAGCCAAAGAATTGGCTGCCATGGCCAAAGACGAGATTCCGGAAGTGATGAAAGAACGCGTCCATGCCCATTATATTAAAAGAGAGGAAGAAATGGGCGAGGATATCATGCGGCAGTTAGAGCGCATCGTCATCCTCAAAATCGTGGATGAAAAATGGATGGATCATCTGGATGCCATGGATCAGCTGCGTCAAGGTATCGGTCTGCGCGGTTATGGCCAGAGGGATCCTTTAGTAGAATATAAATATGAAGCTTATGATATGTTCCAAGGCATGATTGAGGATATCCAAAATGATGTGGTCCGCCTGTGCCTGACTTTGCGTTTGGTGGAACAAAAGCAGACCACGGAGAGAAAGACCGTGGAAAACAAATATGAAGAAGAGGCCGGTAAAAAGCCTATCAAAAAAGAGCCTTCTCAACAGATAGGCCGCAATGACCCTTGTCCTTGCGGCAGCGGCAAGAAATATAAAAAATGTTGCGGCGCCAACAAAGAATAAGCTAAGGAGCCTTATATATGCTGGAAGATTTGCGGGCGGAAATAGCCCAATATCAACAAAGAATAAATGAACTCAGGAGGTCTCTTTGACATAGAGGCTAAAAGAGAGCATTTGCAAGAGCTGGAGGCGGAAGCCTATGCCCCCAACTTTTGGGATGACAGGGAAAATGCGCAGCACTTTATGCAACAGGTAACCGTACTAAAAGAAGGGCTCAAGCATTTTACTGACTTGGAAAATCTTTTTTCTGATGCGGCGGTGCTGTGGGATTTGGCAGTGGAGTCTGATGATGACAAATTGGCAGCTGAATCCAAGCAGCAGCTTAACCTATTTTTGCAGAAATTGGAGACAGTGGAGCTGGATTTGATTCTCTCCGGTCAATATGATGACCACAACGCAATTTTGTCGCTGCATGCAGGCGCAGGCGGTGTGGAATCACAGGATTGGGTAGAAATGCTTTTGCGCATGTATACCCGTTATTGCGATCGCAATGGCTACAAGACGGAGATTCTTGACTATTTGGCTGGTGAAGAGGCTGGGGTCAAGAGCGTCACTTTATCTGTGGTCGGGCCCAATGCCTATGGATATTTAAAATCGGAGCGCGGGGTCCATCGCCTGGTCCGTATTTCGCCCTTTGATGCGGCGGGCCGGCGCCATACCTCTTTTGCCTCCGTGGATGTTTTGCCGCAGGTAGATAATAATAATGAGGTTGAGATCAATGAGGACGATCTGCGCATAGATACCTATCGTTCCAGCGGCAAGGGCGGCCAGCATCTCAATAAAACGGATTCAGCCGTGCGCATCACCCATATACCCACGGGTATTGTAGTGCAATGCCAGGATGAGCGCTCCCAATTTTCCAATAAAGATAAGGCCATGCGCCTTCTGGCGGCTAAATTGCTGGATGTGAAAATCAGGGAGCAGGAAAATGAATTGGCAAATCTGCGCGGGCAGCAGCAGGAGATTGGTTGGGGCAGCCAGATCCGTTCTTATGTCTTTCAACCTTATCGCCTGGTCAAGGATCATCGCACCAATGTAGAGATGGGCAATGTGGATGCGGTTATGGATGGTGATATAGGCGGTTTTATCACTGCCTATTTGCAGCAATCAGCTATACAGAAAAATAAAATTTAAAGAGGTGTGATTATGCCGGAAAAACCCATCACTGAGTGGGCCAAAGAGATCAGGAGACAAACTATCTCCATGCTGGCGGCTTCCGCTTCTGGTCATCCCGGAGGCTCGCTTTCTTTGGCCGATATTTTGGCCGTACTCTATTTTGATAAGATGAATATTGATCCCCAAAATCCTACTTGGGAAAAGCGGGATCGCTTAGTTTTGTGTAAAGGGCATGCAGCCCCGGCTTTATATGCTGCCTTAGCTTTAAGAGGCTATTTCCCGCTTGAGGAATTGGCCAATCTGCGCAAACTGGGCAGCAAATTGCAGGGACATCCTGATATGAAAAAGGTGCCGGGCGTGGATATGTCCACCGGTTCTTTGGGACAAGGCCTGTCTGTAGCTTGCGGTATGGCTTTGGCCGCTCGCTTGGACCAAAAAGATTGCTATATTTATGCCGCTTTGGGCGATGGCGAAAATCAGGAAGGGCAGGTTTGGGAAGCTTCCATGTTGGCTGCTCATTACAAATTGTCTAATCTCATCGCTTTTATTGACCACAATGGATTGCAGATCGATGGTCTCACTACCGATGTGATGAGTCCGGAGCCTTTGGAAGAAAAATGGCGGGCCTTCGGTTGGTTTGTGCAAAGGATAGATGGCCATGATCCGGTGGCTATTGCTCAGGCTATCGAAACAGCCAAAGGGCAAAAGGACAAGCCGGCCATGATTATTGCCGATACGGTCAAGGGCAAAGGTGTCAGCTTTATGGAAAATGTAGCCGGTTGGCATGGCCAGGCCCCTAAAGCGGAGCAGGCTGAGCAAGCCCTGCAAGAATTGGCTTAAGGGGGTAAATAATATGAGTGAGAATAAAAAAATAGCTACCAGGGAAGCTTATGGCAAAGCTTTAGCCGACTTGGGATCACAAAACCAAAGAATAGTAGTGTTGGATGCCGACCTCTCCAAATCCACCAAGACCTGTGATTTTGCCGCGGCCCATCCCGACCGTTTTTTCAATATTGGCATCGCCGAACAGAATATGATCGGTGTGGCCGCCGGTTTGGCGGTATCGGATAAGATCCCCTTTGTCAGTTCCTTTGCCGTTTTTGCCACTGGACGGGCTTATGAACAGATCAGAAATAGCGTGGCCTACCCTTTTGCCAATGTAAAAATTGCTGCCACTCATGCAGGCATTACCGTTGGCGAAGATGGGGCTACCCATCAGGCCTTGGAAGATATCGCCCTCATGCGCGCATTACCTGGCATGACTGTGGTTGTGCCTGCAGATGCGCTGGAAACGGAACAAGCGGTTGCTGCTCTAACACAAATGTATGGGCCGGCATATCTGCGTTTGGGCCGACTGTCAACGTCGACTGTCAATATGCCTGATTATGAATTTCGTTTAGGTAAAGGCGTCTTGTTGCGACCTGGTAAGGATATTGCTATCTTTGCTTGTGGCATGATGGTCCAGCCTTCTTTGGAGGCCGCTGATCTTTTGGCCAATGAGGGTATTGCTGCCGCTGTGGCTAATATACATACCATCAAGCCTTTGGATAAGGACTTTATTATCGATTTAGCATCTTGCTGCGGTGCGGCTTTGACGGTGGAAGAACATAATATAATCGGTGGTTTGGGCAGCGCTGTGGCCGAAACGCTGGTGGAAAACAAGCCGATTCCTATGCTGCGTGTGGGCGTGGAAGATGTTTTTGGCCAAAGCGGTTCGCCGGCAGCACTGTTGGAGACCTATGGACTTACTCCTGCTGCTATTTCGCAAAAGGCAAAAAGAGCTTTGGCGATGAAAAAATAGAATAATTTGGGCAGGTGATTTTATGGATTTTTTTCAAACTGTTGAAAAAAGGCGGAGCATCCGGGCTTATACTGATGAAAAGGTCACGCCTGAACAATTGCTGCGGGTGCTGGAGGCTGCGCGTATTAGTCCTTCCTGGAAAAATTCGCAAAGCTGCGGTTTTATTGTGGTGTCCGACCGGGAGCTGATGCATAAAATCGGTGAAGCAACAAACTTCAATCCTCATAGCAGTGCCTATGATAAAGCCACCTATCTTTTGGTATAAATTTATTGCGGGTATGAAAATGGGATGATAATCCATCCCATTTTTTTATTATAATAAAGAAACAAAAAAGACTGGTTTTTAGTCAGAAATAGATATGATATATGATGTTTTTTGGGAAATCTTTGTGAAAAAAGAGGGGAAGTTTTTCTTTATGTCGAACAGAAAAGATTGGTAACATTATAAAAGAAGGGATCAACAAGCTGATATGATTATCCAGACTGTTAATTTATGCAAGAGATATAAGAATGGGATCACGGCTTTACATAATATAACATTAGATATAGAGCGTGGGGAATTTGTGTTTTTGACCGGGCAAAGCGGCGCCGGCAAAAGCACCTTGATCCGCCTTTTGTTCCGGGAAGAAATGCCTACCTCCGGCCAAATTATTGTGGGTGGACGTAGCATTTTGCGCCTTTCCAGCCGGGATACAGTGCTCTTGCGTAGAAACACAGGTGTTATCTTCCAGGATTTCCGCCTAATGGAAAAAAACACGGTTTTTGATAATGTTTCTTTTGCTATGAAGGCGGTGGAAAGGCCACCGGATGAGATCGCCAGAAGGGTGCCCAAGGTTCTGGAAAGGGTTGGGCTTTTGAAGAGGGCTGATGATATAGTGGAAACGCTTTCCGGCGGCGAGCAGCAAAGGGTGGCCGTAGCGCGGGCCATCATCAATAACCCGCTCATCATTTTTGCAGATGAGCCCACCGGCGATTTGGACCCCAAAACATCGGCCGAATTGATGCTGCTGCTTTCGGAAATCAATCAGGAAGGCACCACCATCGTTATGGCCACACATGACAAAAATATCGTTGATGCTATGCAGAAAAGAGTCATCACTCTTTCCGGCGGCAGGATGATCAGCGATGCGGTAGGAGGGTTCCAGTTATGAAAATGAGCAGCTTTCGTTATATCATACCGCAAGCTTTTTCTTCCCTGAAAGTTAATGGCTGGATGACATTTGCCGCCATCATTACCATTACCATTTCTTTATTCATCTGCAGCGTCTTCTGGTTGATTATAGTAAATATCGATGCCAATGCTACGGATATAGAATCCCAGGTGGAAATTGTCGCTTATATCAAAGATGGTGTGGCTGAGGCCCAATATGATAGCATTAAAGCATCCATAGAAGGTATAGACGGTGTTACTAGTATTGAATTTGTCAGTAAAGAAGCCGGTATGGCAAATATGTCGGACAAGTTTGGTGAAGATAGCGATCTGATCTCTGCTCTAGGAGGGGAAAACCCCCTGCCCGACAGTTATTCTATCAAGGCTTCCACGCCGGAGCAAGTGGCGACTATCGCCGAGACCATAGAAAGCATGGATCAGATCGAAAGTGTGCGTTATGGCCAAGGCACGGTGGAAAAACTCTTCAGCCTTACTGATACTATGCGCAAGGCCGGCATTGCCATCATGATTCTTTTAGGTATTGGCGCCATAGTGTTGGTGGCTATGGCCATCCGCTTGACTGTTTATGCCAGAAGGCGGGAAGTAATGGTCATGAAGTGGGTAGGTGCCACCAATGCCTTTATCCGCTGGCCATTTTTGATAGAAGGCATCCTGCTGGGATTTTTCGGAGCAGTGCTTGCCTCAGTTGGTTCTATGATTGTCTATTCTTTGGCCGGCGATTATTTGGCCTCGGCTGTTTCTTTTCTCTCCATCATCGGACCGCAGCAATTGTGGTGGCAAGTGTTTGGCTTTACCACCTTGGCTGGTATTGTGATGGGAGCTTTCGGCAGCATAATTTCTGTAGCTCGTTTTCTTGATGTTTAGTTTTAGTATTGATATGGACAAGAAGGGAGCGTTAAAGGGATGAAATTTACTAAATCATTTAAATATATCATAGTAACGGTTCTGGCGATTTCTGTTGTTTTGATTGGCAGCAATATCAATGGTTTTGCCGCTACGGGGGCTTTGTCTGATTATCAAAGCCAGAAAGAGCAATTGGCGCAAGAGATGGAGGCTCAACGTAAGCTCATTTATCAGCAGCAGCAAAATAAAAAGACCATCCAAGGCCAAGTGGATGATTTGGATGTACAGATTGGCACTTTGGAAAAGGATATACAAAATGCGGAAAATCAATTGCAAGCCTTAAATGGTCAGATCAACCAGGCCAATAAGGAGCTGAAAGAAACCGAGGCCAAGCTGGAGCAGCGTTCTGATACGCTGGCTAAAAGAGTGCGCCAGCTTTATGTGATGGGCGATGTCAGTTTGATGGATGTTCTTTTCGAATCCACCAGCTATAATGATTTTTTGGTGCGATATGATATGGTATCAATGATCATGGATCAGGATGTCACCCTTTTGGGTCAGATCAAAGCCGATAAAGCATCAATAGAAAAAAACAAAGCTTTCCTGGAAGAAAGCGCCGCTGATTTAAAAACCCTTAAATCCAGCAAGGAAAGCTCCAGAAACTCTTTAGAAAAATTGCAGGCGGAGAAAAATACTATGCTGAAGTCAGCGGAAAGCGACATAGCCACCGCCAAGCAGTATTATGATGAGATGGAAGAGGCTTCTGCTGCCGTAGAAGCTAAAATTCGGGCTATCCAATCTGCCAGATCAGGTTCTTCCTCAACTGTTGTACATACAGGTGCCATGACCTGGCCCTTGCCAGGTCATTCCTCGGTATCTTCCCCTTATGGCATGCGTCTGCATCCTACTTTAAATGTCTATAAGATGCATACCGGCGTGGACTTTTCCGCGCCGGCCGGTACGAAAATCGTAGCTGCCGGAGATGGCACCATAATCAATGCCAGCTATCTTGGCGGTTATGGCAATACCGTCATCATCGACCATGGCAACGGGCTTTCTACACTTTATGCCCATATGTCATCTTTTGCTGTCAGTGTAGGTCAGGATGTTTCTGCCGGGCAAAAAGTCGGCGGTGTGGGCACGACAGGGAACAGTACGGGTAATCACCTGCATTTCGAGGTGCGTGTTAATGGTAAGCATGTCAACCCCTGGAATTATATATAATAAATAAAAAACAACCGCCTGAAGGCGGTTGTTTTTTTATGGTCTATAGGATAGAATAAGAACAGACTGAAAGCACAGGAGAACAAGATGAAGAAGTTTTTGATAATAGCAGTTTTGCTGACAGCGATTTTTTTAACCTCTTGCGGCAGCTACAGTGGTGACAGTATAGATGCGGCAAGCCTGGGAGCGGCTCTTTATGAACAGGAAGAAACATATTTGATTGACAATTTGGATTTTTATTCTTCTTATTTTACGGCGAATGAATTTTCTATGTTTCTGGAAGATTATAATGGTTCTTATGCCGGCATAGGCGTCTACATGGCTAAAGATCCGCAGGATAAATATATCACATTTTTAGCTATAATGCCAGACTTGCCTGCTTATAAAGCAGGGGTAGAAGCTGGTGACAGGCTTTTGAGTATTGATGGAGAAGATATGGCCGAAATAGATTCGGATATCGTTGCTACAAAATTGCGTGGCCAGGCCGGCACAGCGGTGAAAATAGAAGTTTTGCGGCCGGCAACAGAGGAAAAACTGACATTTAAACTTATACGGGAGGTTGTGGAAAGTTCCAGTGTGCGCGGGCAATTAATCGAAGGCCAAGCAGGTATAGCCTATATTTATATCATCGAATTTACGGAAAAAACTCCGGATGAATTCTCAGAGATTTATGATGAATTGCAATCGCAACAACAGATCAAAGGCCTCATCATCGATTTACGCAATGACGGTGGCGGTAGTGTCCCCGCAGCCTTAAAAATTGCCGGTTATTTTATACCCAAGGGCCAGATCTTAATGTATGAACGCATGAAAACAGGCTATGCGGAGGCTTATTCTAAAGGAGATGGCCATATCAAGGTGCCTGTGATATGTTTGCAAAATGGCAATACGGCCAGCGCTTCGGAAATCTTTATAGGATCCCTCAGAGATTATTCGGTGGCCCAAACCGTGGGTGAACAAAGCTATGGCAAAGGTATAACCCAATTGATCTATCAACTCAATGATGGTACGGCTTTACGCTTTACTAAAAGCCGCTATTTGACACCTAACAAATATGATTTACATGGAGTGGGCTTGGCTCCTGATTATCAAGTTCCTATGGAGGGTGAAAATCTCATGCAGCGTATTTTGGCTGTAGATGCCAGCAATGATCCACAATTAGCCAAGGCCATCAGTTTGTTGAAAGAAAAATAGAAACAGGAAAAATCCTGTTTCTATTTTTCTTTTTCTGCCGCCAGGGCCAAAATTCGATTGAGCAACTTAGTGCTGAGTTCATCTACTTGTTCAAAATCCATAGCTTTGCGATAATAATATTCCACATCATCATGCAGTGATTTGGCTTCAGATATTTTCTCTGAGGCCTTTTCTATCAAAGTTTTAAAACAGGTTTGGATATCTTTTTCTTCTTCTTTTGGTGATTCATCTTCTGCGGCGGCTAAAAATTGATGCATGGATATAATATGGTCTTGAGATCTCCAAATTTCGTCCTGTTTTTTGTTTTCTGTCAGGATAGCTGCGCTCAACTCTGGTATAAGCAGCATGTTAATTTGTTGTGGCTGCAAAGTATCATGAAATATTTCGGCATAATAGCCATGCTGTGTTGCTAAATCGCTGATTTTTTCCAATATTATATCCTGTCCACAGCCCGGTTCTCCCCTTAATATATAGCGAACCGAATATGATTTACTGAGATCATCCATGATGTCTATAAATCCCTTGTGGGTGATAGCGGTGGCAAAATAATGCTTTGGATGCGTGGTCTTTTTGCGAAAAATTTCTGCCGAGATTTTTTCTATAGTCGCCAAAAGTTGATCCCTTTGCAGTATTTGTTGATTGCTTTTCTGCCATTTTTGATATAAACAACCAGCTTGAGCCAATTGTTCATAGCCACCGGCAAAATTTTCTTTGATTTTGTCGCTAAGCTCTATGATCTCCGCTTTGTTTTTTTGCAGAAATTCACTATCCCAGTGATCACCAAGATTTATGATTTCATCTACTGCTCCCGGATATGAGGGATCGACTACATGGGAAGCGGTTTTTTATAAGAAAAAGGGGCGAATGAACGCCCCTTTTTTAACGGGTTTTCGTACGAAAAACCCATTTTTTTTGTAAAGTATAATTGAAAAAGAATAAGAGAAAGCTGACCAAAATCTTGATTAAGGCGAGGTTCATATGCATATCGGTTAACAGATAGATAGCTTTGACCAGATATGCCGATGCTAAAATATTGACCGCGCAAATCAAAGTATATTTCCAGAATGTCTGTAGGGTGCCGCTGTAAGGATGGAAAACGGTTTTATGGTTTAGTATATAATTGAACAAGAGAGAGATAATGCGCGATACTACGGTAGCATATAAGATGTAATTATTGGGGCTGGCATCAATAAACAAGGCGACAAAGAGCATAAAAGTTGTAACATCGATGATAGTTGTCAGCAGGGCAACGATAATGTATTTGATGAATTGCCAATACATCTTTAAGGCTTCTAATACCGGGTGGAAATTTTCGCCCTTCTTTTTTTTAAAAAAGGGGGTCTTAATAGGCACTTGCTTGATGGGAATCTCACTCTGCTGGCATTGCAGTACCATATTGGTTTCATAGTCGGCAGATTGGCCGGCCAGAGGCATAAATACAGACGCTAATTTTCTGGAAATTCCCCGCAAGCCTGTTTGAATATCCAGAATATCTTGAGGCAGAAAAAAATACATCATTTTTTCTGATATCCATTTGCCCAAGCGGTTATGCAGAGGCAGATTGATTTTGGAAAAATCCTTGACGCCCAGGACTAAGCTGTCGGTATTCTCCAGAGCGGATAGAGTTACGGATTCTATGGCTTCCAAGCTGTGATAGCCGTCGGCATTTGTTGTTATCAGCAGATCATATTCAGGAAAATCACTAATAAAATGGCCCAGGCCTGTTTTTAAAGCTGCCCTTTTGCCTTTATTATTTTCATGCCTGTATATAATGCAATAAGGGTAATCCGATAATTTATCGAAAACCCATTGATATGCTTGTTCGCTGCCATCATCCACTATTAGTATTTTGTCAAAACCCATCTTGAGCAGACCATCCACAAGGGTTATCAGGTCTTGTTCAGGGTTATAAGCTGGTATGAGGATCAAAGGTTTTTCCTGCAGAGCATTTGCTTGCATTATGATATTCCCAGCATTTGCCGTTGCATTTGCCGACATGAGGATACCTCCGAAAGCCGAATATACTTTAACATTATAACTTTATTATAAAAACCAGCAACTGTCAATAAATGTTAACAAATCTCTTGCCGATAAATTTTTCATAATATAGACCCATATCTCATATCTTTTTTAGAGGTGTTTGTTATGAAAAAAAACAATTATATAATTCATAATAATTATTGCTCCACGGATAAAAAAGAATTAAAAAAAATCTTACAAAAAAAATTGGATGCCTATCTGAAAAATAAGATGAAGGAGAGCTGAAGATGATTTGTGCCATTTATTGCCGGCTGAGCAAAGAGGATGCGGAAAAAACAGGCGCCGAAAGCGAAAGCATTCAAAATCAAAAAGCTTTGCTATGTGATTATGCCCACAAAGAGGGCTGGCAAATCTACAAAATATATGTTGATGAGGACTATAGCGGCATTGACAGCCACAGGCCGCAATTTTTGCAATTGCTGCAAGATGCGCAAAAGAAATGTTTTCATGTGGTTTTATGTAAAAGCCAATCCCGTTTTACCAGAGATATGGAGCTGGTGGAGCGTTATATCCATCATAAATTTGTCTTATGGGGCATCCGCTTTGTCACTGTCATTGACAATGCCGACAGCAATATCAAGAGCAATAAAAAAGCCAGACAGATCAATGGTTTGATCAATGAATGGTATTTGGAAGATCTCTCGGATAATATCAAAGCGGTTTTGGATCATAAACGTAGAAACGGTCAATACATAGCCAGTTTTCCTCTATACGGTTATCAGAAAGATCCGGCCGATCATCACCGGCTTTTGGTGGATGAGGAGGCCGCAACCGTAGTCAAGAAAATCTATGCGTTTTATATGGCTGGAAATGGGCAAAAACGCATAGCGGAACTCCTGAATCAAGAAGGCATAGCTAATCCCAGCAGATATAAAAGACAAAAAGGGATGGCTATTGGCCTGGCCGATGGCGGGGGTTTATGGAATAAAAATACCGTAGGAAGAATACTGAAAAATGAAATGTATATAGGCACCTTGGTGCAGGGCATAAAACGCAAGCTCAGCTATAAATCGCATAGATCCATTTGTCCGCCTCCACAGGAATGGATCAGGGTACCGGATCATCATCAGCCCATCATTGAGCGGGAAACGTTTTTGCTGGTACAGCAAATGTTGGCCGGATGTAGGCGTGCCGATGGGCGTGGGCAAGTGCATTTTTTGGCGGGCAAAGTCTATTGCGCTCATTGCGGCCAGGCCTTGGCTAAAAATACCAATGGACAAGGATATGCCTATTTATCTTGTCGGGCCTGTCACAATTATGTGCGCTTGGATGACATGACGCAGTTGGTCAAAGAGCAGATAAAAGAACATATAGAACAATTTTATCAGTTGCCGGATCTGGGGAAATGGTTTCTGGATACGGATAGATACAGACGGCTGTCGAAACAGATGAAAAATACAGAAAGAGAGCGGGATAAATATACTTTGGCTTTGAAAGATTTATATATAGATCAAGCTGCAGGAGTGTTTTTGCCAGAGGAATTTATAGATTTGCGCCAGCATTTATTAAAAGAAAAAAACAGCCTGGGTGACCGCTTGCGGCAATTGCAGGCATCTTTGGCTGCTGGAGATGCGGATATGTGGCAGCGGAAGGCAAGAAATTTGCTTGGTTGCGAATATATGGAACGGGATCTGCTGCATTTGTTTATCGATAAGATCAAAGTGGGGAAAAACGAACAAGATAGCGGTAAAGATATAGTTATCGATTGGCTTATCTGAGTGGTTGTTTATAAAAACCATTTTTATTCAGCAGCATTATATCTTTAAATCCTAGCTTCCACAAAGAGGCTGCCATCTCGGCAAAGTAAAAATCGAGGGCGGCCGTATCATGAGCATCGGAGGAGATGATGATAGGGGTTTGCAGCTGGGCCAGTTTTTTTAACAGAAAAGCTGCAGGGTATGGGTCCTCAGTATATTTTTTGTAGAGGCCGCCGCTGTTGATCTCGAAAATACAGCCACTGGCGGCCGCCTTCTTCAAAGCCGCCACAGCTATTTTTTGGTATTCAGAGCTGCTTTCATCAAAATAACGATTGCCGCCATTTAGTTTTTTTATCAGGTCGAAGTGCCCCAAGATGTCGGGATTTTGCTTTTGTGCCATATATGCTACCAAGCTATAATATTTTTGCACCATGGCCAGAGCATTGCCGGCAAATACTTCTTGCAGGCAGGCTTCCAACTCCTCCCGTGTGTTATCGATGCTGTAGAACTTGCCCCTTTTTTCATCCCTGATGTAGTGAACCGAGCCGATGACATAATCGAAAGTACTGACATCGATATCGGAATAATAATCTTTTTCTATGCCGCAAAATATTTCGATGTAGCTATTGTATTTTTTTTGCAGGCGCTGGATCTCTTCTATATAATCTGAAGTTTCATTGGGAGTCATGCAGGCTTCCAGATCGAAAGGCGTGTAGGAGTGACCGGAAAATCCTAAGGCTGAAAATCCGGCTTTGATGGCGGCCAGCACCATTTCCTCAGCACAGTTTTTGCCATCGCAAAAATTTGTATGCGTATGATAGTTGGCTGCTATTTTCATAGGAAACTCCTGTTATTTCATATATTCCTGTTTGTTTTTTTTGTCAATGACATGCCGCTTGGCTAATTCGTCTACTATGTCATTGATCGAGAGGCCTTTTTCCGCCATCAAGACCATTACATGGTATAAAAGATCGGATATTTCAAAAACCAGCTCCTTTTGATCGTTATTTTTAGCGGCGATGACCACCTCTGTGCTTTCTTCGCCCACTTTTTTCAGGATCTTATCCAGGCCTTTGTCAAAAAGATAGGTGGTATAAGAGCCTTCTTTTTTTTCGGTTTTGCGACCCATGATTAAGTTATAAAGACCATCAAAGGAAAATTGGTTGATCCCCTCATTGAAGAAAAAGGCCTCGTTGAAGCAGGAATCTGTGCCTAGGTGACAGGCTGGGCCGTCTTTTATCGCTTCGATCAGAAGAGCGTCGTTATCACAATCGGCCTTGATTGAAACTATGTGCTGATAATTACCGGAAGTGTCGCCTTTGCGCCATATTTTTTGCCGTGATCTGCTAAAAAAGCAGGTCTTTTTTTCTGCTATACTGATAGCTAGACTTTCCTTATTCATGTATGCTAGGGTAAGCACTTTTTTCGTATAATAATCTTGCACTATGGTCGGGATGAGCCCGTTTTTGTCAAATTTGAGATTTTCTATCATGATTTTCTCCTTACTATTTTCTGCTTATCCGCATTTCTATGCCTTGTGCACGCAGATAGAGCTTGAGGTCGTGGATATCGATTTCCTTATAGTGGAAAATGGAGGCTGCCAGTCCGGCATCTATGCCAGGATATTGGAAAAGCTCGGCAAAATGCTTCATATTGCCTGCGCCGCCGGAAGCGATGATGGGGATAGAAACCTGCTGGGCGATAGCCAGAAGCATTTCTATATCAAAACCGTTTTTTACGCCGTCGGTATCGATGCTGTTGACGACCAATTCTCCGGCGCCGCGTTCCTGGGCCATTTTGGCCCAGTGCAAAGCGTCGATGCCGGTATTTTCTCTTCCGCCTTTGGCAAAGATGCGGAAAACGCCGTCCACTCTCTTTATATCCATAGATAGCACTACGCATTGATCTCCGTAGCGCTTAGCTGCTTCTTCGATCAGATCAGGGTTTTTGATGGCGCCGGAATTGACACTGACCTTGTCGGCGCCGCATTTCAGCACGCGGTCAAAATCCTCCAAGCTGTTGATGCCGCCGCCTACGGTAAGCGGTATGAAGATTTGACTGGCAGCGGCTTTGAGGATATCGGTGAAAATAGAGCGCTCCTCAAAAGAAGCCGTGATATCATAAAAAACCAGTTCATCAGCGCCGCTTTCATTATAAAAACTGGCCAGCTCCACAGGATCGGAAACATCCTGGATTCCTGCAAAATTTATACCTTTGACGACCCTGCCGTTGCGTACATCCAGACAAGGTATGATTCGTTTTGTGATCATATTCAACCCCCTGCTTTCTTATTTAGCCAGCTCGATGATCCTGCCCAGGTCCAAAGTGTTCGTATATATGGCTTTGCCCACGATAGCAGCATAGATATCCATTTGTTTCAGTTGCACTATCTCATCTTCGAAAGAAATGCCACCGGAAGCCACGATATCCAAATCTATTTGCCGCAACGAATCATAGATTTGCAAATTGGTGCCCGCCAGCTCGCCGTCTTTAGCTATGTCGGTATAGATGACGGTTTCGATGCCGTAATCAGCCAACTTTTGGCAAAATTGCAGGGAAGGAATATCTGTAATTTCCTGCCAGCCATTGATGGCCACGAAGCCATTTTTGGCATCTACACCAACGGCGATTTTTTCTTTATATTTGTTGACCATGCGCTGCAAAAAAGCGAAATCCTTAACGGCTACCGTGCCTAAGATCACGCGGTTTACACCGAGATCCAAATATTGACGAATGCGCTCCTCATCACGGATGCCGCCTCCTACCTGCACAAAAAGCCCGCCTTGGGCCATTATCTTTTTGATGCTGTGGAAATTGACCAGACGGCCGTCTTTTGCGCCGTCCAAATCCACGATATGCAGGTTTTGAGCACCCTGTTCTATAAATTGAGCGGCTATTTGCACCGGATCCTGCGAATAGATGACCATTTGTTCATAATCCCCCTGGGTTAGGCGTACTACCTGCCCGTTTCTTAAATCTATTGCCGGGAATATTTGCATAAGAGCCTCCTTGAATATTCAAATTTCCGCAAAGGCCCGCAGCAAATCGAGCCCGATACGGCCGCTTTTTTCCGGATGGAACTGGGTGCCGTAAACTTTATTATTGCTGACTATACCTGGGATCTCTATGTCATATTCCGAGACGGCGATAGTAGCTTCGGTACAGTCTTTGGCATAATAGGAATGGACATAATAGACATAGTCGCCAACTTGGTTATATTTGAGTATAGGATCCTCTTTTTTGAAGATGAGGCTGTTCCAGCCGATATGGGGCACCTTGAGCTTTTTTGTCAGGTCGTCGGCTATTGGTGCCACCACGCCTTGGATCAGGCCCAGCCCTTCATGCTCGCCATATTCATAGCTTTTTTCAAATAAAAGCTGCATGCCCAGACAAATGCCCAAAAGCGGCTTGCCTTGGGCCGTTTCTTTTTTGATTGTTGCTATCAGCTGAGTCTGCCGCAATTTTTCCATTGCATCGGCGAAAGCACCGACTCCGGGCAAAATAATTCGGTCCGCTGATTCTATATCTTTCTTGCTGCGGGTGATCTTATTTTCCAGACCCAAATAAGTCAGCGAGCTGGAAAGAGAAAAAAGGTTGCCCACGCCATAGTCGATGATTGCGATCATATTTTTGCCTCCAATAAATCTATTTAAGCTAATATGCCTTTGGTGGAAGGGACTTCCTCTGCATAGTTGCTGTCGATAGCCACAGCTTCGGCCAAAGCCCTGGCCAGGCTTTTGAAGGTAGCCTCAATGATGTGATGGCTGTTTTCTCCTGCCAGCTGTTTAAGATGAATGTTTGCTTTGGCCGTACGGCTGAAGGCCAACATGAATTCCTTGACCAGTTCCGTATCGAAATCGCCCACTTTGGGTTTGGTGAGGCAGAGGTCGAAATTTAGATAGCCGCGTCCGCTGAGGTCGACAGCAGCAAGCATCAGTGTCTCATCCATAGGTAAGATGAAGCTGCCATAGCGGTAAATGCCTTTTTTATCGGACAGGGCCTCGTTGAAAGCCTGTCCCAGCACAATAGCGACATCTTCCACAGTATGATGAAAATCCACCTTGGTATCCCCCTGACAGCTCAGCTTCAAGTCAAAGCGGCCATGACGGGCAAAAAGTTCCAGCATATGATCCAAGAAGCCGCAACCGCTGTCAACTTGATAGAGCCCACTGCCATCAAGGTTCAAATGCAATTGGATATTTGTTTCCTTAGTTTGGCGTTTTATTTCTGTAATTCTCATCTTAGACCTCCCTCATCTAATATGGCGGCGGTCTGCCGCACCAGTTCTTCCATTTCTTGAATAGAGCCGATGGTGATTCGCACATAATCACTGATACGGGGTTTTTTGAAGTGACGTACCAGCACGCCCTTTTGTTTGAGGCCCAGATAATAATCTTCGCCTGATAATCTCTCATGCTTGACAAAAATGAAATTGGCGCAGGAATCCGTCATCTCGAACCCTAATGACTTGAGTCCGGCTATGGTTTTTTGTCTGTTTTCCATGATTTGTCGGCGGCAGTCTTCAAAATAGTTTTTATCTGCCATCGCTGCAGCACCAGCCAATATGGACAGCCGATTGAGATTATAGGG
>CAYRML010000027.1:0-18192 GCA_964425485.1 uncultured Peptococcaceae bacterium
GACCAATGATAATCAGGTCAATAAGATAACCGATATTCTTTTCGCCCGTTATCCCGATGCTGCCGCCATGGCCCGGCTTAGCCAAGAGGAGTTGGAGGAATATATCCGCACCTGTGGATTATATAAAAACAAGGCCAAAAATATTTTTCAGACAGTGAAAATACTTAATGAGCAATATGATGGCCGGGTACCTAGTGATAAAGCGCAATTGATGAAGTTGCCGGGTGTGGGCCGCAAAACGGCCAATGTTATCCAGAGTGTTGGCTTCGGTTTGCCTGCTTTGGCCGTTGATACCCATGTTTTTCGCGTGGCGCATCGTTTGCGTTTGGCTTTTGGCAAGACCCCTGATGCAGTTGAAAAGGAATTATGTGAGCTTATCCCGCGAGAGAAATGGGCAGAGGCCCATCATTGGCTGATCTGGCATGGACGCAAGCTATGCAAAGCTCAAAATCCTCTGTGTGATCAATGTCCGCTCTTGGGGCTTTGTCCGGAAAAATCATAAATCTATAATAAAAAGGCATCCTTTTGGATGCCTTTTTATTATAGATTCTCTTAAATTTAGCTACAAATCTTGTATCCTCATGGGATGACCTTAGAGGGTGCATTTTCACAGGAATCTCTTCTGACACTTTTTGTTGTTGATAAACATTTTGAGAAGATATCCTGGTTTTTATATTTTTTATATCAATACTAAAACTATGATACTGAATAGGTTGGCTATAAAATGTGATATTGCGCTAATCCACGCGTTGTTAGTTTTATAAAAAATAATTCCATACAAAATACTATTGATGAATACGAAAAAGACATCATATAGTACGATAACCGTATCCCCTTGGTTAAAATGCCCAATGGCAAACAATACTGACGAAATTAACAATATTGGTATAATCGGAAGGGCTTTGTTTAGCTGCTTTTGAAAGAAAGCGCGCCATGCAATTTCTTCCCCTAAGGCAAGAAATGCAAGTTGTAATATCATGATCACAACTTTATCAAAGGATACGAAAATTTCTGTTCTCGCAAGCACATGCTCTATATAGTTAGGTAAAAACAGCTTTGAAATTGTGATACTGACAGCATTCATAATAATTGGCAGCGCAATCCAAAACCAAATACTTTTATCTTTGAAATTAGCTCTTATAGCTTTAATATCAAGACCACTGTTTTTAACCGGCTGTTTTTCATACGCCTTGCTAATAAAGAAAAAGACAACTCCAATAACAACTGCAATGCCTGCAATTTTTAACCCGAACAAATTTGAAAATGACAGAATTGTCATTAGTATAAGTGCTATTATAGATACTTTCTTTATGTTGTGCATAGTTATTACCTCATGTCCGATAATTGCCGAGCTATATTGATTATACTTGGGACTCTCCGAATATAATCAATTAAAGCCATATAACAATAATTAGTAAAAAATAGGGTCTGATAAGCGTGCAGCTTCACAGGCCCATTGATATTATCAATCTATAGACACCAAAATGGTACAAGCGCCCTGCAAGGGAGCGCCCAGCATGCCTATAAACAATGAAAACCCCTTGAAATCAGGGGGTTTTCGTTGTAGCTAAATTTAGCTTATTTATGGTGCCGGAGACCGGGGTCGAACCGGTACGGTATTGCTACCGCAGGATTTTAAGTCCTGTGCGTCTGCCAGTTCCGCCACTCCGGCTTAGGGATTTTAAAAGTAGATAAAAAAAAACTGGAGGCGCCACCCAGATTTGAACTGGGGGTAAAGGATTTGCAGTCCTCTGCCTTACCACTTGGCTATGGCGCCTCAGCAAAACTATACTACCATAATTAAAAACAAATATCAAGATATAAGTTTTGTTTTTTGTAGGTTTATGTGTATAAAGATTTTCCTCCTAAGGAAAGATAATCCTGATTACGTATATTAGGTATATAAGGGAGGAATGTACATGCCTTGGAAAAAGAAAAATAAAAGCCTGCATTCTTGGGTTGGCATATTATTGCTGGTGGCAGTAATTTTTGCCGGCGGTCTCTTGATTTGGCAGGATAGTCAGTCAGCGGAAGCGCTGACCTTAAAATCAGGCAGCCAGGGACAAGAAGTGAGAGAAGTTCAGCAAAAACTCAAAAACTGGGGTTATTATAATGGTAGCGTAGATGGAGTTTTTGGTCAAAACACGAAAAAAGCCGTGATTGCCTTTCAAAAGAAAAATGGACTTACAGCTGATGGAATTGTCGGCAACAGCACTTTGAAAGCTTTAGGCTTGCAAAAATATGTCAGTGGTGGCAGCAACTATAATAATGATAATGTAACGCTTTTGGCCCGCGCCATCCATGCCGAGGCCGAAGGGGAACCTTATATCGGCAAAGTCGCGGTGGGGGCGGTGTTGTTGAACAGAATAGGTAGTCCTGATTTTCCCAATACGCTCTCCGGCGTTGTTTATCAGAGCCTGGCCTTGGAATCAGTTTCTAACGGGCGCTTCAATGACCAGGCAAATACCGACAGCCTGCGGGCAGCCAAAGAAGCGATTGCCGGTTATGATCCAACTTACGGTTGTTTGTATTTTTGGAATCCGGCCACTGCAACCAGCGCTTGGATTTGGACACGCACTATAGTTGTTCAATACGGCAAACATGTTTTTGGCATATAGCGCTGGTGTGAAAGGAGAAGGTCAATGAAAAATAAAACATGGAAAATTTGGACTATAGTGTTGGCGGTAGCCTTTTTTGTGGCAGCAATGTGGGGTTATAATCAATATTTAGGCCAAAGGCAAGTAGCCGCACTTTTGGAGAATGAATATCAGCGTTCTTTTTACAGCTTGACGGATAGTGTGGAAAATTTACAGTTTTTGACCGGCAAGCTGCAAATAGCCGGAAAAGAGCAAAGTTTATATCTTTTGGCCCAGATCCAAAGTGAGGCCGACAAGGCTCAGGCTGATCTTTGTTCCTTGCCTTTGGAAGCCAATTCTTTAAACCGCACCAGCACCTATTTTAATCAGCTGAGTGACTATGCGAAAACTTTGGCTAAGAAAGTCACAGGCGGCCAAGAATTGTCCGTAGGCGAGAAGGCGCAAATAACCAGCTTCTATCGCGAGCTGAGCGATATATACGATCAACTATCCTCTTTGGAACAGGCAACCGCATCCGGCAGTGTCAGATTCATCATGGCAGAAAAAACAGGCAATAATAATAGAGCCGTGCAGGTTACAGCTGATAACGTCGAGGCGGAGCCGGTAACCGCGGCCAATTATTTCAGCAAGCTGGAAGCCAGCCTGGGCTCCATCAAAACTTTAAGTTATGAGGGTGCTTATTCCGCTCATATGGCCAATATCAAAGCCAAAAATCTGCTGGCCGGCAAATCTATTACCAAGGATGAGGCCAGGAAGATAGCAGAGCAGTTTTTTAAGGCTAAAAATTACAGCGGTTATCAATATCAAAATCTGGTAGAGTTATCGGAGGCGGCCATACCCGTATATTATCTGACTTTCAGCAATAAAGATAAAAATGCCAATATCTCTATCAGCAAAGTGGAAGGCAAAATCATCGGTTTTATGATAGACAAAGAGATGACTTCCGCTGCCATCAAAGTGGAAGAGGCTGTGCAGAAAGCCCAAGATTTTATTAAAAATATGGATTATCCGAATATGAAAGCCATTGCCCAGAGCAAAGAGGATGAAAGACTGCTTGTGACTTTGGCCAGGCTGGAAGATGATATTTTATACTATCCCGATAAAGTCCTGGTGGAAGTGGCCCTGGATGATGGGGCCATCGTGGCCTTCCAAGCCGAGGATTATTGGCTGAACTACGGCAAAAGAGATCTGCCGGAATTGCAGGTGACAGCCGAGGATGCCCAAGGCAAACTCAATAAAGCTTTTGTCATGAAACAAAATTCTTTGGCTTTAGTCAGCGACGGGGCAGGCGGAGAGCTTTTATGCCATGAATTCCTGGGTACTTGTGGTGAGGATGAATATGTGGTTCAAGTTGATTCTCAGGGCGGGCTGGAGCAAAATATTTTCCGCAATGTCAGCGGCGACGACGGATTCTATAGCAGATAAAAATTATTAGCTAAATTGTATATTATAAAAGGAGGCAGGCTGCTTAAACAACCTGCCTCCTTAATTGTTCTATTTGTGTAAATTTAATGACAATGTTGCAATTTAGCCGTTAAATATTATATAATCTTTTAACAACTATCAAAGCGGTGGAGATGTTAACCTTGGCTAAAATAATTTTTATCAGCGGCGGTGCCCGTAGCGGCAAAAGCAGCTTTGCTCAACAATATGCTGCAAGGGTCGATTCCCAGGTTCTTTATATTGCCACGGCTGTGGCTTTTGATGAAGAGATGGCGGCGCGTATAGCCAAACATAAAGAGGATCGGCCGACCCTCTGGCGCACTGTGGAAGCGCCCATAGGGGTAGATCGGGTGTTGGCCCGGGCTGCGGAACCTGTTGCTCTATTAGATTGTTTGACAATATTGATCAATAATATTTTATGGCCCTTATGGCAAGAGGATGATGATAATCGGAACTTGTCATCCATGGAAAATACTGTTATGGCTGCCGTAGATGGTATTTTAAACACGGATTATCAGGGCATATTGATAATTGTCAGTAATGAGCTGGGTATGGGTTTGGTGCCGGAAA
This sequence comes from uncultured Peptococcaceae bacterium, assembly GCA_964425485.1. Taxonomy (GTDB): domain Bacteria; phylum Bacillota; class Dehalobacteriia; order UBA4068; family UBA4068; genus CAYRML01. Next base: position 4,611 of record CAYRML010000027.1, read on the forward strand.
ATTCTTTGGCGCGGTTTTTCCGGGATATGGCCGGCTGGGCCAATCAAAGGATTGCTGCTTGTGCCGATGAGGTATATTTTATGGTTTCCGGCATACCTATGCGTATAAAATAGGAGTGATAAAATGGACAAACTGGTAGAATGTGTTCCTAACTTTAGCGAAGGGCGGGACAAAGCTGTTTTGCGCGGCATTACGGAGATGTTATCTTATGTTAAGGGAGCACAGCTTTTGGATTGCAGTGCCGATCCCGATCATAATCGCAGCGTATTTACTGTTTTGGGGGAACCGGAGGCAGTGTGCGAGGCGGTTTTTAAGGCCACGTCTTTTGCTTTTCGTCATATCGATCTTTCCTGGCATGAGGGCGAGCATCCTTATATTGGTGTTGCGGATGTGATTCCTTTTGTCCCTTACAGGAATATGACCATGGCGGAAGCCGTTCAACTGGCTGAGACTTTGGGCCAAAAATTAGCGGATAAGATACATATTCCAGTTTATCTTTATGAAGAGGCTGCGCGTGATCCTCGACGCAAGAATTTAGCCGATATCCGCCGCGGCGGTTTTGATGGCCTGGAAGAAAAAATGGCTGATCCGTTCTGGAAGCCGGATTTCGGCCCCTGTGCTCCCCATCCTACTTTTGGTGCGGCCGTTGTTGGTGCGCGCTGGTTTTTGATCGCTTATAATGTGAATCTTAACTGCAATAATATAAATGTGGCCAAAGAGATAGCAAAAAAAATACGCCAGTCTTCCGGCGGCTTGCCCCATGTGAAAGCCATAGCTATTGATCTGGCAGGAAAGAATATGGTGCAGGTTTCCTGCAATCTTACCGATTATCGCGTGACGCCCATCCATGTGGTTTTTGAGGCTATTAAAAAAGAAGCGGCGGCTTTGGGTGTAGAAGTTGTGGCCAGTGAAATCATTGGCCTACCGCCTATGGCCGCCATAGCCCAAACCGCCGGCCATTATCTGGAATTACCCGGTTTTACTGCTGCCGATATCTTGGAAGACCGGATGTTAAATAGTGAATAAAACTTGCTTTTTTATCAAGGCTAAAGTAAAATAATAATCAATAAATGCAATTAATTTAGGAGGCGATATTTAATGACTGAATTTAAGGGTAGCAAGACTGAAAAGAACCTGTGGGAAGCCTTCGCCGGCGAATCCATGGCCAGAAATAAGTACACATATTATGCTTCTGTGGCCAAAAAAGAAGGTTATGAACAAATTTCCGCTATTTTCCAAGAAACTGCCGATAATGAAAAAGAACATGCTAAACTGTGGTTCAAGGCTTTAGACGGCCTGGGTGATACTAAAGCCAATCTGCTTGCCGCAGCCAATGGTGAGCACGAAGAATGGACCGATATGTATAAAAGAATGGCTGAGGAAGCTGAAGCTGAAGGTTTTAAGGAGTTGGCCCGTAAATTTGCCTTTGTCGGTAATATCGAAAAACATCATGAAGAACGCTATAGAGAGTTGGCCGCTAATCTGGATCAGGGCAAAGTATTCAATAAGGACAGTTCTGATACCAAGTGGAAATGCCGCAATTGCGGTTATATAATCACCAGTAGTAATGCTCCGGAAAAATGCCCGGCTTGTGCTCATCCTAAAGCCTATTTTGAATTGGATAATCCCAATTATTAATGCTATTACAGAACGGGAGCCAGAAAAAGTTCGGCTCCCGTTCTTTTTTGCTGAGAGGAGGGAAACCTATGGCTGTGGAATATGATGAGCGTAAATATAAGAAGATCGCTGTTTTGGAGAATATAATGGAGGCCGATATTGCCAAGCATATATTAAAGGATGCAGCTATCCCCCACTATATACGGGACATGGATGATTCTGCCTATGGCAATGTTTATCAGTCTGTGCATGGCTTTGCCCAGATTTGGGCCCCGGAAGAATATCGGGAGCGGATAGAGCAATTACTGGCGGAGCTGCGCCAGGCTGCGCCGGTTTATGAAGATGAGTAAAAAATATTAAACCAGAGGACATTCTGCTCTTGACTTATAGTTGATTTTCTTGCATAATATAAAGGTGTTTGATATGGGGCTATAGCTCAGATGGTTAGAGTGCTTGCTTGACATGCAAGAGGTCACTGATTCGAGTTCAGTTAGCCCCACCAATAAAGCCTGCTATCTATATAGATGGCAGGCTTTTGTTTTTAACGAAAAACTGTGGAAAAGTGCCTAATTTTGGGCCCGCGGGTACATCGTAGGTACATAAACCGCTAAGGGTTTATCATGGTTATACAGGTTCTTAAAGCTTTGGCATCTTGGTGGGTATATCTTTTAGTGTGAGCAAAATCTGAATGGCCCATGATCTGGGCAATTTTTTCTGGAGGAATGCCTGACGCATCAGCTATCGTAGCAAATGTATGGCGGCAGCTATGCGGAGAAAGACGGCGAATGTTACCACCCTGGGCATTGATTTCATCAATTGCGGCATAGTAGCAATTATCTCTCCACCAATCTTTATTAAAATGATTCTTACCGCGATTGCGACTTTTTTTACTTGCCGACTTTGATATTATATATTCACTAGACGAATCAAGAAAATACCATTTTCGCCAATATTTCTCTGCCTTGGGATGGATAGGAATCAAGCGATCTCGCCCAGCTTCTGTTTTGATGCCTCCTATAACTGCAATTAGCGGCTTGTTTTGATCATTGTCTTCAAATATTGCACCAAACTTTTTGATCGTTAAAAATTCCTCTATTCGTACACCGCTATAATTCATCATAATAATGCAATCGGCCCATTCAATCCCGTCTTCAGCAGCTTTTTCTATTTTTAGCTGCTCTATGTCTGACCAATGGCTCCGGGTCCCCTCGGATATCCCGTCGATATCTGCAAAGGACGCATAATTACGGTCGATCACATCATTTTCCATACCATATTCACATAGCATGCTTGCCAAAGATTTTACTTTTTCGCAAGCACTTTTACTGTGTTTGCCGCTTTCAATCATACCGTCTATTACATGCTGGATCTGATCTGTTGTAATGTAGCGCATTTTATTCTTAGCCATTATCTTGAGATGGTCCCAAGCCGCTGTATTACAATTAAGGGCGGCTTGGCTGAGTTTACCGCTCTTAACTTTTCTTTTACGCTTGTCCAGCCATTCATCATATATCTGCTCGATCGTAAAGTTATATTTATCTATTGGGCGGCGTACATATCTGGCTAAAAAAGCCTCGGCTTCTGTTCGTGTTGCAAAATAGTCTAGAGTTTCTTTACGCCGATGCCCACCGGAGGTATGCTTATCGGTGGTAATAAATACCCAAAAGGGTCTTCTTAAATTACGACCCTTTAATTCTACAATACCACCTTCCCCGTTGGCTCTCCGTGCCATAAAAATACACTCCTTTCATTGCAAAATAGGAGTGTATAGGATATACTATAATTATCCTTGGTGTGTATTTTATACACTCCCCTGAAGCTCTTCTCCGGTGCCAGTCGGAGAGGGGCTTTTTTATTTAAACTAAATTAAATCCTATGATTATTTGTAAATGGTGCAATTATCTAAAGAGGCGATCGGCTGTAGTGTACCCTGGTAATCTTCACTTCCCCGCATTACTCCGACCACAATTACTTTATCGCCAATAGAAACATTCTGGTGATGCTGTTCATTATCTTCAGCGTAAAAAAAGATATATTTATTGGAGTGACCTGTTGGCTCTACAACGATTACTTGTATCCCATTTTCACTTCTGTCGGAAACTATCTTCCCACCTACGGTTACTTGCTCTTCTAAATAGGCACTTGGGTTATTAAATATTTGTTGCAGGTTAGCTGAATTGTAGGTTGACAAATCTTCTTCGGCAGGGGGTATGGTTCCGTTTACAGTACTGTTTTTCGGCGTGCTACTTTTGGAATTACCATTTTCAGCCGCTTTTGGGGTGATATTTTGTACTGTAGAGCCTGGAGAGCCATCTACTATATATGCGACTTCTTCGTCCCATAAGTTTACGGTCTGTTTGTTAGATTGAGTGTTAGATGATTGAAGCAAAGATTCTAAAGCTGCCATATCTTTTTCAACTTTAGTCTTGATTTCTGCATCAGTTAGGCCTGCTTTAACTAGTAAAACACCACGATTGCTGGCAATAGTAGAAACCGCATCATTTGCCCGATTAATGTTTTCGTGTGCGGCATCTAAATAACTTATTTTACCAGAATCTAAATATTTCATTATTTTTTGTGCAGCTATTTGGTCTGCTATGGCCCATGTTTGGAATGTAGAAAGATATGTTTTTTCTTCTTCTGTTGTTCCGTAATCACAATTTAGTGATTGCTCCATAAAGTATGATTCAAGATCCTGACAGTACGAATAGAAGGTTAATAGTGAGATGTTTCCACTTGTGAATTTATCTATGGCCTTCATAAATTTATTGTGCATATCATATAGCTCAACAAAATGATCCCATGTCTTTTCATCAAATGCTAAATAGTCGCTTGCAGTTGGCTGCGACTCAATAGTATTACTGGTGGTGATGGTGCTATCAGTGTTAGCGCATCCACCGAGGATCAAAATTGCAGCAATGGCAACAATGCATAGTTTTTTCACGATACCACACCTCCGTCATTATTAAGTTATTCGCCAAATAGACCGTCTATATATGTTATTTTTATTCCTTCCAAATAGTTATCGTCCATGTCCCACACCCAAAAGTCTAAGTTGCCTATTTTCACTCGATAAGCTAACCCAGTATCAGCCTCAATAGTTGTATTGCTAAAGCCGGATAGATTAAACATTGAAAGTATATCGTTGCTGCTGGAATACGGGATATGTGCATCATTTATAGATATTCTGACTACGATATATTCGTCTGAACTGCTACTAGGACTTAAATTATATTCGTACTTTCCGTTTTCATAAACTAGCGTTTTAATGGCATATTTATCCCCGTTCAATTGCGTATATACCCACTCATCAACATCTTCGGGTTCTCCGATCGCATCTATGAGTTCAGATTCTGTCATCAATCTCATGCTGTTATTTTCTGTCGCTATTTTAAATTGTAGTGCGTCAAAAACAACTGGTACCGGATCAGGTGAATTAGAGCTTGTCGGGGCTGTAGAATTTGAACAACCTGCTAAAACAATAACAACAATTAACATTACAGCAATCAACGATAAACATTTTTTCATTTTACTACCTCCCTTTATTTAACATTAAGCTATATTCTTATAATACTCAATGGCCTTTCTCATAAAACCTTCCGTTACCTCAAAGTATTCAGCGAGTTCCCATATTTCTGTAATGCCCTCTTTAAATGCTTCTATAAGATGCTTTCGCGGTATTAGCCTCTTTATAGCCCAGCGGTCGGCACGGTTTTCATGTCTTTGTCGGATGTCTAAAGGTGAATAGATGTTATAAAAACTGCCGGTGACACAGTGGCCCATCTCATGGGCAAGATGCACCTTTTCCTCTCGATTACTTTCTAGCTTGTCTACATCAATAGCGATTAAATTTTCAGACGTGGAGAAAGAAACCAAGCTTCTGGTAGGGAAGTAGTCAACGTCTATATATTTTTCTTCGGCTTCATTGTATAGGTCAAGTAAAGTTGTAATCATAATAAGTCACCATATATAAATTATTTTCTTTGCGATTTTTTAAATTTAATAAAGTCGATGATATCTTGTTTTTCCTCTTCTGTGAGGTCTCTAGCCTCGCCGTATAAAGCAAAATCCACACCTTCAAGCTCCTTATCCAAGGGGCTTTTTTCTTTGTCCAGGTCTCTATCTAAAAGATAGTCAACGGAGACATTAAAGAAATCAGCTAATTTTTTTAATGTTTCATGGTCTGGCTCTCTTTTGCCTGTTTCATAAAGCGAAATAGTGCTTTCAGAAACATCTATTATGGATCCAAGTTGTTTCATAGAAATTCCCATTTTATTTCTTAATTCTCTAACTCTCTTCATTTTATATCCCCCCTTGATACAAATATAAACTTTACAATTAGTAAAGTAAATACCCCGTTACAAAATGTCAAGAAAAAGCATAAAAATACTTGACGTATTGCAAATAAGGGGATATAATTTAATCATATCTTGACATATTGCAAAGTTAGGGGGTTGTATGATGAGAGATTGGTTGAAGAGAATTAGGGAAAATCAGGAAATAACACAACGTCAGTTATCTTTAGAACTTGACATATCAGAAAGTTATTATTCTCTAATTGAAAACGGCGAACGCCGGCCGTCTCCGGAAGTGGCACAAAAAATTGCTGCATTTCTTGGTGGTTTTGAGTGGACTCGGTTTTACACAAAAGAAGAAGCTGACAATTAAATATTACCACATTGCGTGTCCTATAAAACGGACTGGGAGACAAGCAAACAAAAAAAGCCCCAGGCGGGGGCTGAGAGGGGGTGAGGGAGATGAAAATTATCGATAAAGCAAAAACTGCTGCATTAAAGCAAGTGATAGAGCATTATAAAGAGTCGGGAAGGAAGGCCAAGAAAAGGCGTGAGGCAATAGCAATAATATTGAGTGCTTTAACTAGCTTTGTGACTGCGACTGTTGTTACAAAGCTAGTAATCCATTTATCAGCAAGGTAATGATCGTTGTAGCCAAGGCTACACAGACCGGAAGAAGAAAAGAGCGGAGAAATTGATTTTTGCGATCTTGCCGCATTATATTTTCGTAATTCTTGCCCTTGGTAGTAAGGGTTATGTTTTCAAATATATTATCATCAGGCATTTTTATTTTAATATATTTTTCTTCTTCTAGATACGACAAAATGGTTGGTAGTTCTTTTTTAAGTTTTTCATCATGGAAATAGAATTCAATATCTATGATAGACACATCGTTATTTTTGCAAGCCATTTTATTAATAGCTTTTAAAACTAATTCTGCATTTTTATAAAGCATATAGTTTGCCCCCTTCGGAGATTAATGTTTAGTTCTGCCAGAACAATCTCTTTTAAAAGCTATATCTAATAATTATAGACTACATATGGATATATGTCAATAAGCAACACAACATATTGTGTTATAAGGTGGTGAACACATTGTTTTGGTTAAAGAAAATTAGAAAAGAGTTAGGGCTCACTCAAGTACAGGCTGCACAAAAAATAGGCATATCGAGGTTTTGGTATATCGACATTGAGCTTGGAAGAAAAAACCCATCTATAAAAACAGCAAAAAAAATAGCCAAAACCCTGGGCTTTGATTGGAAGCAATTTTATGAAGAATAGAGAGGAGGTGTCAATCATGACAAATTACAATCACGTTTTAGAACAATATCCCAATAACGTCCCTGTTGCAGTTGCAGCCAAACTATTAGGCAAGCCTGTTGCCTGGGTGCAGCATGGCCTGAGATCGCGTGCTTTGCCTTTCGGCAGCTGTGTAGAGTTTGAAAGAGCATCATTCCATATCTCCCCTAGGGCATTGATCCGTTATCTTGAGGGTGATGTGATGGTGCCGGCGCGTGAGCTGATGGATGCTATTGCTGCGGAAACGGCAAAAGCTACGGTTGCCGCGTTTAAGAAAGAGGTGGGTTAATTGACCAAACTGGCTGATTACATATTGGACAAGCTGTATAGTCTGGAATCACGAAAAGATGATATTTGCTTTTTAACAATAGTTGTGGTTGTGTCGTTTTTCGGGTGGCAATATCTGAAAAGTTTGATATAAGAAAGGAGGCTATCAAATGAAAAATAAGCTGCTACCATGTCCGTTTTGTGGAGGAGATGCGGACTTTTATCAGTTCGCAAACCCAAAAAATTTTTATTACGTTAGATGTTCGGTGTGTCATTGTGGCACAGATGGATTCAGACTTTGCCACATGGATAGTACACCGGCTGAGAAAAATTCTGCAAATGCAGCTGATTGGAACCGCCGGTCAGCTGAAGGAGGAAACCGTTGAACTGTATCAATAAAAAAGCCGCCCTGCGCCAACAGGACGGCGAGCTGCAGAAGCAGCAATCAATAGTTACCAACAGTATAAATCATAAGAGGGGAGTTGTCAAATATGGATAGACAAGCTTGGTTAGCAGAACGTAAAAAAGGCATCGGAGGCAGTGATGCTGCGGCCATATTAGGGCTTAACCCTTATGCCACACCTTATACAGTCTGGGCGGACAAAACCGGCAGGCTCCCAGAAAAAGAGGATAACGAGGCTATGAGGCAAGGACGAGATTTTGAGCCTTATGTGGCTAATAGATTTGTGGAGGCTGTAGACAAAAAGGTAAGGCGCAAAAATCAAATCCTCCGTAACCCGGATTATCCATTTGCTCTTGCCAATATAGATAGAATGATAGTTGGCGAGAATGCCGGTCTGGAATGTAAGACCACCAGTATTTTGAACTTAAAGAAGTTTAAAAACGGTGAATTCCCTGAAACATATTACTGCCAATGTGTACACTATATGGCGGTTACCGGAGCTGTGCGTTGGCATCTGGCAGTATTGGTCCTTAACCAAGGTTTTTATCCCTTCACAATAGAGCGGGACGATGCGGAAATCCAAGCTCTGATGCAAGCCGAAAAAGAGTTTTGGAAGTATGTAGAAAAGGACACACCGCCACCCCTGGACGGCCTGGAAGCAACGAGCGAGGCCATAAAGACTATTTATAAGGACAACATAAGTAACTCTGATCCTGTGGACTTATTTGGCCGTGATAAGCTGGTCCAGGAATGGTTTGATATCAAGAACGAGATCAAGAAATGGGAAGAAAAACAAGAACTTATCAAGCAAGTGCTGCAGAATGATCTAGGTCAAAACGAAATCGGTCTTTGCGGTGACTTTGAAGTCAGATGGAAAGGTCAGAGCAGAAACACTTTTGATGCTAAGACCTTTGCCAAGGATCATCCTGAGATTGATTTAAGCGGTTATTACAAACAAAGCAGTTTTCGTAAATTCGAGATAAAAGAAAGGAAGTAGATATATATGAATACTACGATCCAAAAAGCAACTCAATCTAAAGCTGTTGCTGAAAATAAAAAGCCCGATACAATGCAAGGCTACATAAAGAAAATGGAAGGTGAGATCGCCAAAGCATTACCTTCCGTAATTACCCCGGAGAGGTTCACAAGGATAACCCTGTCCGCTTTATCATCTAACCCACAATTGGCACAAACTACACCGGCAAGCTTCTTAGGCGCCATGATGACGGCAGCCCAATTAGGTTTGGAGCCTAACACCCCACTGGGACAAGCTTATCTGATCCCCTTTAAAAATAAAGGCGTTTTGGAGTGCCAATTCCAGCTTGGTTACAAGGGCCTTATTGACTTAGCCTACCGTAGCGGAGAGGTCAGTATTATTCAAGCTCATACGGTCTATGAAAATGATGAATTCAGCTTTGAATTAGGTTTGAATCCTGATCTTAAACATATACCGGCCAAGGAAAATAAAGGTGAGCCCATTTGGTTTTATGCCATTTTTAAGACCAAAGACGGAGGCTATGGTTTTGAGGTAATGAGCGTTGATGATGTTCGTGCTCATGCCCAAAAATACAGTCAGAGTTTTGCTAGTTCATACAGTCCATGGACAAAAAACTTTGAGGAGATGGCCAAGAAAACCGTACTCAAAAAAGTGCTTAAATATGCACCTTTGAAATCTGATTTTGTTCGAGGCATTACCACTGATGAAACAATCAAAAATGAGATTTCCGAGGATATGTATGCGGTCCCCAATACTTTTATCGAGGCAGAATTTTCTTCTGTTGATATTGATCCTGAGACTGGGGAGATCATGGAAGCGGCGGTTGTTAATGAGGTAGCTCATGATGAAAAATAGATTTATTGATACTTATAATGCCCATATAAAGAGGCCGGGAGCAGACAAGCTCCTGGCCTGGCTAGAGGATTCTGATTTCTTTACAGCTCCGGCAAGTACTAGATTCCATTTGTCTAAAGAGGGTGGACTTTGTGAGCATAGTCTGAACGTGCATAAGAGATTGATAGATCAGGTTTTTGCCGAAAAGCTAGCTAAAGCCGTAGTTATAGCTAAAGAATTATGCGAAACAATAGCCATTTGCGGCTTATTACATGATGTTTGCAAAGTGAATTTTTATACAGTTTCCGAGAGAAATACCAAAGATGAAAACGGCAAGTGGATCCAGGTCCCTTATTACACTGTTGAAGAAAAATTCCCTTTTGGACATGGTGAAAAGTCAGTCTTTATTATTGAGCGGTTTATGAGGTTGACAGAAGAAGAAGCTGTAGCAATTCGTTATCATATGGGCGGCTTTGGGGCTTCTCATGGGGATTATTCTGTAGGCAGGGCCTTTGATGCATACCCGCTGGCTTTGCAGTTGCACATGGCCGATTTGCAAGCTACACATATTGATGAAGTGGTAGATTTATCATTTTAACCATCTTGTTGACGTCAACAAAATGGTTCCGAACAGGCGTTTTAGGAGGATAGGACATGGGCAAAAATAGCTTTATTATTTATCACGAATACGCAGAACACTTTGAAATGCTTGATGATGCCGAATTAGGTCAATTGATTCGTGCCATTATGGAGTATGAACAACATCAAACTATACCAAATTTGCCAAAACATCTTGCCCTTGCCTTCTCTTTTATAAAAAAAGACTTGGATTACAACAGGGACAAGTATGAAGAAATATGTGAAAAAAACAAGCTAAACGGCAAGAAGGGCGGTAGACCTCCGAAAACCGAACGGTTATCAGAAGAAACCCAAAAAAGCGAACGGTTTTTAGAAAAACCCAAAAAAGCCGAATATGATCTTGAACTTGATCTTGATCTTGAACGTGAGTATGAACATGATAAAGAAAAAGATATAAAACATATTGCTCATCCGCAAGCGGATAGAGCGAAAGATACCGCCACTCTTGACGATGACTTTGAAAAATTATGGTCACACTACCCAAAAGAACGGAGAGTTGGCAAAAAAAAGGCGCGAGAGCGTTATATGCAGCTTGTAAGTAAACATAAAGTTGCGCCTGAAACGTTATTGCAGGGCGTAGTTGCTTATGCTGACTGGTGTCATCGCAACTGTAAAGAACCGCAGCATATAAAACACCTGTTAACTTGGCTAAATGGTGAGCATTGGAATGATGAACTTATCGATGACGCGCCTGTTACCCCCGTCTGGGAAAAAGAGCGACAGCGAAGGGAGACGGAATCCGATATGGCAGCCGAGCGGGTAAAGGCTATGCTGGCAGGCGGCGAGATCGATTTATTAGGGGGTGGCTAAATTGGAGCATATTGCTAATATAGACATCAATATACCGAATATGCAGGAGAAAAAGAAAAACTATACACCTGCTGATGTCGATAAGGTCAAGAATTGGCATAAGATTTTGAGACAGGTATATCCTATGCGTGAGCTGGACGAATACGGCTACACGATCTGGACTTCGATTATCGGCCATTGTGACAACAAAACCATGCTGGGGGTAATCAGGGATTGGATTGCTAATAACGACAAAGCTCCTAAGCCCAGCAATTTACTTTCGGAGTATAAATACATAACAAAACCCAGCCAGACCGTTAGAGGGCCTCAAATGGTCAACGGCGAGGAAGTCTATAAATGCCGGTACTGCCATGACTTTGGTTATTTTCGAGCTTATGATGGCGATGTAGAGGCTCATGGACGTTTGGCTGATCAAGTTCTGCATCCTTGTGGCTGTAGCCCAAACGATAGATCCGGGAATCTTTATAAGGCTTTACATGATGATATGTGGTATTGGTCAGATGAATATTTCGGGTTTGTCAAAAAAAACGGTTGGATTGGAGATAGTGAGAATGGATAATATCTCGATCGTTGTTTATGGTGAGCCAGTTGCACAAGGCAGACCCAGGTTTTCAACGGCAAATGGATTTGTTAGGGCCTATGATCCGGCAAAAAGCAGGGATTATAAAGACTACATCAGGCTTGCAGCAGGTGACCAGATGTCCGGGAAGTGCCTTTTGGATGGTGCGCTATATCTTGGTATTAAGATATTTCGGCCAATACCTAAAAGTATGAGCAAAAAGAAAGCCCTAGCTGCTGAGAATGGGGAAATCAGGCCGATTACCAAGCCTGACCTTGATAATTACATAAAATGCGTAAAAGATGCTTTAAAGGGCATTGTTTGGAAAGATGATAGTCAAGTTATTGGCTATATAGAACCAACTGGCAAATATTATTCCAGTAAACCTAGGATAGAAATCGAAGTGAGGGAGGCATAAAGCATGAATCAAACTTGCAAGCATGACGAGGGCAAGCCCCGTTTAGAGTTAGTTCCTCCGGCGATCATCGAGGCCATAGGCGAAGTGAGGACATTCGGAGTGGCTAAATACAACGATCCCAATAATTGGTGGCAGGTAGAGCCTGAAAGATACAAAGGTGCATTGATGCGGCATTTGTGTGAATATCTTCGGGATGAAAATAGTGTCGATGAAGAGAGCGGGCTTAGCCACCTGAAGCATATTGCCTGTAACGTAGCGTTTCTGCTGGAAATGGAAAAGGGTAGATCTAAAGACGACCTGACGCTTAATCAGCTTATACAAGCTTTGAATCAGGTGGGGCTTGAAATGCAAGTGTTACCGAAGGAGGTTGCTGCAGAATGAGCATGCAGATCATATACGGCAAATATGTCCCGACTTGCGATGTGTGTGGGGACGAATTGCCGCCATGCAATGATTTTCAGGAGGCAGTGCTTTTTAAGCATCAATCAGGTTGGAAAACCCGGCGTGTAGATGATGGGTGGGAAGATACTTGTGATTATTGCCAAGAGGCGGAAGGAGAGTGATGAGGTGAAATTAATTAGATCAATTGTCATCGTGACAATTGTCATAATGTTACTACTTCCGCAGGCTGCATCGGCAGCTACATATACAGATAAGGATGTTAATACTCTGGCCAGATTGGTTTGGCTGGAAGCCAGAGGTGAATCTGATCAAGGTCAGCGAGCGGTGGTCGAGGTAGTTCTTAATCGAGTTGCAAGTGATCGCTTTCCTAATACAATCAACGAGGTGGTTTTTGCCAACAACGGCAATGGTAGATGGCAGTTTTCTCCAGCCAAAAGGATTCCTAAGACCGTGGCAACTTCAAAGGAATATCGGAATGTCTATTATGTGTTGTATGGTGGCGAGCGGATACTTCCTGCCGATGTGGTCTATTTTTCCACAACAGCTGCTAATAGCAGGGTGTATTGCAAGATTGGGTGTCATGTATTTTGTAGAATATAATATCAAGGAGGCTCTTTATGGTTGACTGGAAAAAAGTAGCAGTTGAAGATTTGCGTAGATACCAGCACCTTAAAAAAAGCTTGTCACATATCCCTCAACGAATAGAAACCCTTGAAGAGTATAACCTGGCGGTGAAGGGCGGCATGTCCGGCAGTGAACCGGTCAGTGGTGGGACAAGTACATCAGAGGACAGGCTGATCTCTAATATCTGCGAGCGGGAACGTTTAGGGCATAATTATAAAGCTGTGAAAGGGCTTGTTGATATGATCGAAGAGGGGCTTGGTATGTTGAATAAAACAGAGAGATTGGTGCTGGAAAGGTTTTACATTAACCGCACTCAAGGCTATGTGGATAGACTTATGGATGAGCTAGGATACGAAAAGTCCAGAGTATATCAGATTAAGGATGATGCGTTACATAAATTCACTGTAGCGATGTATGG
>CAYRML010000028.1:0-3093 GCA_964425485.1 uncultured Peptococcaceae bacterium
TATGATTGGCGCTTTAGCGGCACAAAAAATGCCGCTAGCTTTGGCGGCAGCTATGGCTGTTTGGATTCATGGCAAAGCCGGTGATTTGGCGGCGCAAAAGAAAAATCAGTTATCTATCAGTGCGCTGGATATCATAGGCTCTATTGCTGATGCATATAATCAAATCCTCATAGGTAGGAGGTAAAAACAGTGAATATTCGTGATATTGCGGCTCCGGCTTGGGTGGAAGTGGATTTGGCCGCTATCGCCCACAATATCAGACAGATAAAAAACAAGGTAGGTCCAAAGGTTAAAGTTATGGCTATTATAAAAGCCAATGCTTATGGCCATGGGGCGGAGGAAATTGCTCATACCATCCTGCGTAATGGTGCCGACAGATTGGCTGTTGCCAATTTATATGAAGGGGTAGGACTGCGTATGGCCGGTATTGTGGCGCCGGTGATGACCATGGGCTATATTGTGCCGGAGGAAGTTGATACATCCATCAAATACAATATCACGCAGATGGTTTATACATATGATATGGCGCAGAATATCTCGCAAAAGGCCTCTGCTAAGGGTCAGATAGCCACAATTCACATCAAACTCGATAGCGGCATGGGGCGCATCGGCTTTTTGCCTAATAATCAATCCTTGGCGGAAATAAAGAAGATATTCACTTTGCCCGGTCTATATATAGAAGGTTTGTGCAGCCATTTTTCTACTGCCGATGAAAAAGACAAAACTTACTGCTATCAGCAAAAACAAATTTTTGATGATTTTATTGCCCGTATGGAAGCGGAGGGGCTATATTTCCCTATCAAGCATATGGCAAATAGTGCCGCCATCATCGATTTGCCGGATACATATTATGACATGGTGCGTGTCGGTATTGCTCTTTATGGGCATTACCCCTCCGCCTGTGTGCGGCGGGACGAAGTCAAGCTGTTGCCGGCCACCAGTCTCAAATGCAATATAGCTATGGTCAAGGATGTGCCTGCCGGCTCTTATATCAGCTATGGCTGTAAATACTGCTGCCCAAGCGACAGAGTGGTAGCAACTTTGCCGATTGGTTATGCGGATGGGCTGGGCCGTATGCTTTCACCTGGCGGGGAGGTTCTGATCAAAGGTCAGAGAGTGCCCATGGTTGGTAATATTTGCATGGATTATACTATGGTTGACGTCACAGATATCGAGCGGCCGCAAATTGGCGAAGAAGCTGTTGTGATCGGCCGGCAAGGGCTGAACCGCATTACTTTAGAGGAAGTAGCTGCGCTTATGCATACAATCAACTATGAATTTGTTTGTCATCTTTCAGAGCGCTTGCCGCGCCGTTATCTGAGAGAATAATTTAAAAAGAGGGGTATGCCCCTCTTGCCAATGGGTAAAAATTACCGCTTGCATAGTATGTAGTTTTGTTTTAAAATTGATATTGGTTAATTGATTATGGCAAAAAAGCAAGGGGTAAGGAGGTCTGGCTATATGAATAATCTGAACCAAGAGCAAATGGTGCGAGGATATAAAGAAATGGCTGCCATCAATTTGGCTATAGCTAAGGACTTTGAGCCATTGGAAAATGATGCTGAAGAAAAAATTCTTGATAATTTTAAATTTTTTGCGCAAAAGGGGGAATAAACCCCCTTTTTTTTTGGGCATAATGAAGTTATAAACAACTTTTTTCGGAGTGATTATATGATCAAGAGAGGAGAGGTGTTTTTTGCCCAGCTTAATCCTGTACAAGGGTCGGAGCAGGGAGGTATGCGGCCGGTACTAATAGTGCAGAATGATATCGGCAATATGCACAGCCCGACAACAATCGTGCTGGCTATCACCTCCCAAATCGACAAGGCGCGTTTGCCGACCCATGTGGAACTGAGCCGGGAGGAAAGCGGCCTGCAAAGGAATTCCGTGGTGCTGGCGGAACAGATGCGCACCATAGATAAAAGCCGACTCAAGCAAAAAATCACCAGTTTATCGCCGGCATTAATGGATAAAGTCTCCCAAGCCATGATGATTAGTATCAGCCTTAATACTTATGTAAGATAACAAAAAAGCTCTCGCCAAAATGGCGGGAGTTTTTTGAGCTTAAGATTCTTTTTTACAGGGTCGGCACATAGATTTTTGCTTGGGGGTGTTTTTATGAAACCATTGATCGGAATCACTTGTGCCGGCTATGCGGAAGAAAACGGCTTTTGGCTGCGCCGCACCTATATCGATAAAATCAGCCAATATGGCGGATTGCCGCTCTTGCTGCCTCATTTATCCTGCTTGCGGGATATCAAGGAGCTGTGCGGCGGCTTGGACGGCTTACTTCTGAGCGGCGGCGGCGATATTGATCCCAGTTGGTGGCAGGCACCGACGACGGAATTATCCAGAAATATTGATCTCAAGCGGGATTTTTTCGAGCTGGAGCTGGCCAGATATGCCTGGCAGATCAAGCTGCCGGTTTTTGGCATTTGCCGGGGCATTCAGATCATGAATGTAGCTTTGGGCGGCTCTTTATGCGAAGATTTGCCGCGTGGCTTATTTCTCAATCATGACCAAAGCCCGCCCTTTAACAAAACCAGCCATCCTGTGACGGTGATAGGACAATATCTTTTGCGTATTTTAGGGCAAAAGCAATTTTGGGTAAACAGCTGTCATCATCAATGTTTGGACGATGTGGCGCCGCAGCTGATAGCGGCCGCGGTCTCCGACGATTGTCTGGTAGAAGCCGTTAATCCGCGGGAGAGCGCGCAGTTTTTCTTGGGCTTGCAATGGCATCCGGAATGGCTATCTGATGAGGCAGCCGGAAACAGGCCTTTTGAGGCCTTTTTGGCCGCAGCTGCCCTCAGATAATTATTTGCTTTTATAAGGCGGAAAGTTTATAATATATTCACAAAACCGATGCTAATATTCAAGAAAGGGAGTATGGCAATGTCTACTAAAGAACTGATTTTGCTGGAACAAAGCCTAAAGGATTGCCAACTCTGCCCTTTGGCTGCCACAAGACAGTATATGGTTTTTGGCAAAGGTAGTTTGCATGCAGATATCATGCTTATCGGAGAAGGCCCCGGCGCTGACGAAGATGCCCAAGGCCAACCCTTTGTGGGCAAGGCCGGCCAGCTTCTGGAC
>CAYRML010000028.1:3103-17872 GCA_964425485.1 uncultured Peptococcaceae bacterium
GACAAGATATTAGAGGCGGCGGAATTGCCTCCTGATGATATTTATATCTGCAATGTTGTCAAATGCCGGCCGCCCGGTAACCGTTTGCCCCAGCCACCGGAGGTGGAGGCTTGCAAGCCGTTTTTGCGTCAGCAGATCAAATTTATCGCACCCAAAATTATTGTTTGCTTGGGTGCCTTGGCCGCGCAAGTGTTGATCAGTCCCGATGCCCGTATCACGAAAATCAGAGGCAATTGGATAGGGAAGGGACCTTTGATGATAATGCCCACATTCCATCCGGCCGCGCTTTTGCGTGACGAAAGTAAAAAGAGGCCGGTTTGGCTGGATATGCAGGCAGTGCGTGATTATTATCGCCAAATTAAGGGTATTGCCAAGGAGGAAAGCTGGCCGCCGGCTTAAATAAAATTAAGGAGCGCAAATGTTTCATTTTAGCAGTAAAAGCACACAAATAACCAAAGAGTTGGGCTATAAGATCGGCCAAGTTATTCCTGTCGGCATGGTCTTAGCCTTGTCAGGCGATCTCGGCGCAGGCAAAACTACATTTGCTCAGGGTTTTGCTTTGGGGTTGGGCATCACGGAAGCCGTCTTAAGTCCCACCTTTATTTTTTTTGAGCGCTATGAAGGGCGAGTGCCTTTTTATCATATAGATGCTTATCGTTTGGCCTCTGACGAAGGTTATGAAATCGGTCTGGAGGAATGCTTTGGCCGTGACAGCGTGGCCTTGGTGGAATGGCCTGAAAATATCCGCTATTTGTTACCTGATGATTGCCTATGGCTGGAAATCAGCCGCGGCTATGATGGGGAAAACGAGTGGCGAGATTTTAATTTTTTATTTACTAAGGGGCAATACCCCTGGTTGGAGGATGTCTTATGCTCATTTTGACTATTGATACTTCCGGCAAAACAGTTTCCGCCGCTTTGATTGATGAAAAATGCATATTGGCGCGTATAGGCCTTGATTTGGGCAAAACTCATTCGCAAAAATTATTGCCGTTAGTGGATTCTTTGCTCAATTTGGCAGAGCGGTCTTTGTCGGATTTGAGCGCAGTAGCAGTGACCGTAGGGCCTGGCTCTTTTACGGGTTTGCGCATCGGTTTGGCTACAGTCAAAGCTTGGGCACAGGCCTTGTCTTTGCCTATTGTGGGTATAGGCACTTTGGAATCTGCTGCTAAGGCTGCTGTGGATGAGGGCTATGTTTGCCCGATCCTGGATGCTCGTAAAAACCAGGTCTATTGTGCCCTGTTCCAGGATGGTCGGCAATTATGGGAGCCGGATGCTTTGACTCCGCAGGAACTGGCGGAAAAATTATCACATCTAAATACCCCGATAATTTTTTGCGGTGATGCCGTTGGTGTCTATGATAAAGTATTTGCGGATATCCTCCAGGGAAATTTTCGGCTGGCAGCAGAAGACAAAAGATTTTTTTTGGCGGAAGGTGCGGCTCTTTTAGCTCGAGAACGTTATCTGCAAAACGATATTTTGACACCGGAAGAGATAGAGCCTTTTTATCTGCGCCGTTCGGAAGCAGAGGTGAAAAGAATGGCCGCCGAAGAGAAAGGACAAGCCTGATGAGTGAAAAAAAGTTACCGATCATCAAAATCGATGACAGCCTGAAAATAGAGCCGCTTTCGGCTGAATTTATTGAAGAAATCATAGAGATAGAAAATGATTCTTTTGGTACTCCTTGGTCCAAAAACGATTATCTACGGGAATTGAATGAGAATATGCTGGGTTTTTATTTAGGTATAGTTTGGCAGGGCCGGCTTTTGGGTTATGGTGGCTATTGGCTGATCATGGATGAGGCCCACATCAACAATATTGCAATCCACCGCTTGTTTAGAGGGCAGGGGTTGGGAGAACTTTTGATGCGAAACCTCATTCTTTCCGCCCATTCGCAAGGAGCGACAAAGATGACGTTGGAAGTGCGCGAAAGTAATGAAACTGCTCAAAATCTTTATCGCAAGCTCGGTTTTGAGCCGAGCGGTGTGCGCCCCGGTTATTATAGTGATAATAATGAAGGTGCTGTCATCATGTGGGTGCAATTAGTAAATGTTTTGAAGGGATAAGCTTATAGATGAACAAGGAAATCAATATTTTGGCTATAGAAAGCAGCTGCGATGAGACGGCAGCTGCCGTCATAGCTGATGGCAGGCATATACGTTCTAATATCATATCATCGCAGATAGCAGTGCATCAGCCTTATGGAGGCGTGGTGCCGGAGATAGCTTCCCGCTGCCATTTGCAGGCCATAGTGCCCGTGGTGAAAGCGGCTATGAAGGAAGCAAAATTAGAGTTTAGCGATTTGGATGCCGTGGCGGTATCTTCCGGGCCAGGCTTGGTTGGTGCTCTTTTAGTAGGTGTATCATATGCCAAGGCTTTGGCTCAGGCCATTGTCAAACCCCTTATATCGGTTAACCACTGGCAAGGGCATATTTCCGCTGTTTTTTTGGAGCATGATATCGAATATCCTTTTATAGCTTTGGTAGCATCAGGCAGTCACAGCGGTATCGTTGAGGCTCGTGGTGCCGGTATATATAGGTTGCTGGGTTCCAGCCGAGATGATGCGGCGGGAGAGGCTTTTGATAAAATCGCAAGAGCATTAGGGTTGGGTTATCCGGGTGGACCACAGATAGAAAAAGCCGCCCTCAATGGAGACAAGGATTATTGCCAATTTCCGCGTGCCTATCTGGAAAAGGATAGCTATGATTTCAGCTTCAGCGGACTCAAATCAGCGGTTTTGAATTATCTTAACCAAAGGGCGATGAAGGGTGATCCAGTCCAGCCGCCAGAAGTGCCACATCTGGCGGCGGCAGCCCAGGAGGCCATAACCTCTGTGCTGGCGGAAAAAACCTTATTGGCAGCTACTGAATTGCGCTATAAGCGCATAGTTTTAGCCGGCGGGGTGGCGGCTAATAAAAGATTGCGGCAATTGTTTGAGCAAATAAAGACAAAGGACATAGAGCTTTTTTATCCTTCCACACTTTATTGTACTGATAATGCGGCAATGATCGGTGTGGCCGCTTATGATAAATATCTGGCTTCTGATTTTGCTTCTGTGGATCTCAATGCTGATCCAAGACAAAATATATATGCAAAAAGCTGAAAAACTATTGATTTTGTGGATTTTGTTCTTTTCTTTTAAAGCCACTTGTGGATAAAATAGCAGATATGGAGTATAAGAAGGTTTAAACATGTTTATAAATTTGTGATTTTTTGTTTCATTTTATGACACAGCGATATCATATAGGCCATATTTGAAGACCATAATATTGTCGACATGGCTCGAAATATGCAAAAAATTGTATTGTATATACTTTAGGATTTGAAGGAAATTTCCCGGTAAGATAGAAAATATATAATTGGTAAAATTTACCAATTATCATGCTTTGCACTTTTTGTAGGGGGTGAGACTTCATAATGACATATATACAATCACCGGAGCAGGAAAGTCAGTTGCCAGAAGTACAAGAAAAAGTGGATATAAATGCTGATATTCGATTTAGTCCGGAGGTCATGAAAAATAATCTACTTCATCTTCTTTCCCAAAATGCAGCAGCTATTGCTCATGAAGTAAGGAACCCATTACAGACTTTGATGGCATTATTGGATAATGCAGAGAGCACAGGAACTTTCGATGAAAAATATGTATCTTTGGTTCGTGAGGAAGTTGCCAGGGCCGATATGTTGTTAACAGATTTTCTGGGTTTGTTCAAATCTAATCAGCATAATTTTACAACGCATAACCTCAATGATATTTGTACCAAGATGGCTATGCTTATGCGGGCAAGTGCTATGTTGCATGGTATTGAAATTGAGGAAGACTATGCCCTAGATTTACCTATATGTGTTTGTGATGAGTCCAAAATAAAACAATTATTGATAAATTTACTCAGTAATGCTTTTGACGCTTCTCATCGTGGTCAAAAAGTAGTTATTTCCACAAATATGGATCAACTATATTGTTGCTTAGCTGTAAAAGATTATGGCTGTGGCATCTCGGATGAGATTTTGGAATCGATTTTCCAGCCTTTTTTTACAAAAAAGGCTTCCGGTACGGGATTGGGCCTCTTTCTTTGTAAGCAAATAGCCGAAGAACATGGGGGCTTTTTGCGATGTGAAAGCCAATATGGTAAAGGCTCCTGCTTCACCTTATGTTTGCCATTATGATATGTTATTTATGATATATTATTGTAAGGATTTATTCTGTTTATATAACCTGCCCTTTTAAGAGAGCAGGTTTTTATAAAAATTTTTTAAGCCGGCTTCTTCCATTGCACAATTGGGACAAAGACCATATAATATATTAAATTGTAGTAGTCTCTAATGATTTGATATCCAGGAGTGATTATATGTCTCTTTTGTCCGATGCCCGTTTAATGGCACAAAAAGATCCGGCTGCTCGCAGCACAGCGGAAGTTGTCTTTTTATATGCGGGATTTCATGCTTTAGCCATGCATAGGCTTGCGCATAAACTTTATAATAAAAAATGGTTTACTTTTGCCCGCTTTATCTCTCAGCTCAGTCGTTTTTTTACAGGTATTGAAATTCACCCGGGAGCCAAAATAGGCTCCGGCCTTTTTATTGATCATGGTATGGGTATTGTAATTGGAGAAACGGCAGAAATAGGCGACAATTGCACGATTTATCATGGTGTGACTTTGGGTGGTACAGGCAAGGATACCGGCAAGAGGCACCCAACTATTGGCAATAATGTTTTAATTGGTGCCGGCGCTAAGATTTTGGGCCCTTTCAAAGTTGGTGATAATGCTATGATCGGGGCCAATTCCGTAGTTTTGAAGGAAGTTGAGGCAGATACCACAGTTATTGGTATTCCCGGACGCCCAGTCAAAAGAAAAAGCATACGTATTCCTTCTGTAGATTTAGATCAGGTTCATCTGCCGGATCCGCAAATGCAGGAAATGTGCCGACTGCGCGATTCGCTTGAGTTTTTGGAAAGCAAAATAGCTCTGTTGGATAAAAAAATAGAAGATAAAACATAACTATTTTTGACTGTAAAATAAAAAAGAGCCTTTAAGGCTCTTTTTTATGGGGCTTCTCATAATTGCACTATTGCACTATTACTATTCTGTGCAGTTATTGCAGTCTTTACAATCAGCAACTTTACTTTTGCTGCTCTTGCTGCCCGCAGGATATATGCTGGTTTTATCTCTGCTGCTAGTAGCCTTAGCGGCATTACTGATAGAAGATTTGTTTTTATTTTCTTTCATGATTTAGCCTCCTTTTTTTGTACTGCGATAATATTTTACCCGCCGGCAGTCCATTTATAACAAGAAAAATTTGGCCTCTATACAGATTTTAATTTTTGCTTTGCCGCAATTATATCAGCTTCTATATTTTTAATTTTTTCATTATGTTGACCTTTAAGATTTGCTTTTTCATACCTCTTTTTCATGGCGAGGGCATGGCTGATATAGATTTTGATCTTTCTGGCTGAAGTGTTCATAAGTATTAGCTCCGGTTTTTGCTTATTGTATTTTAATATTATCCATATATGCGAAAAATATACTTATTTTAAAAAACCCTTGCATATTTAAAATTTTTATGATAAAATAAATAGAAATTTAATCATGTAGAGCTGTGATGGAGAATGTGGTCGGCCATACAACTTTAACAGGGAACAGGAGTCAGTGACTGAGAGCTCCTGAAAGAAGTTACCGATGATTTCACTCCGGAGCTGCAAGGTGAAAACGGTTTTTACCGTTAGTAGTCGTTGCCGTTTGTTCCGCGTTACTGGAAATAGGTATCGGGAGAAATCCCCGTACTGAAAAAAGTGGGCTCTTTATGGGCCAATTTGGGTGGTACCGCGGATACTTCCGTCCCTTTCGGACGGGAGATTTTTTTATTTTTCACAACTTTTTTTAGGAGGATGACTTATGTATTGGGATCAAAAAAATGAATGTATGCCCAGAGAATTATTAGAGAATCTGCAATTGCAGAGATTGCAAAAAATCGTTCAATATGCTTTTGATAGAGTAGTGCCATTCAGAAATAAAATGGAGGCCAAGGGCATACTTCCCTCTGATCTAAAATCTTTGGCCGATTTGCAAAAATTGCCCTTTACTACTAAACAGGAGCTGCGTGATAATTATCCCTATGGCAGCTTGGCTGTGCCTTTGGACCAAATCGTGCGCATTCATGCTTCCAGCGGTACAACCGGCAAGCCCACCGTTGTGGGATATACGGCAAATGATATTGATGTTTGGTCGGAAATGGTTGCTCGCTGCATCTATTCCGTTGGCGCAGGCCCGCATGATGTTATCCAGGTTTCTTATGGCTATGGTCTTTTTACTGGTGGCTTAGGCTTGCATTATGGTGCGGAAAGAGTTGGCGCTTCCGTCCTGCCTACTTCCGGTGGCAACAGTAAAAAGCAGGCTATGCTTATGCGGGATTTGGGTACCACGGTGCTCTGCTGCACACCCTCTTATGCTTTATATCTTTCCGAAGTATTGGAACAGATGGGCATTAAAAAAGAAGATTTGAAGCTTAAATACGGCATTTTCGGCGCGGAGCCTTGGACGGCGGCTATGAGGCAGCAATTAGAACAGCGCCTGGGCATCCAAGCCCATGATATTTATGGTCTTTCGGAAATTATGGGGCCGGGCGTCGGCATCACCTGTATTGCTCAGGATGGTCTGCATATACCTGAAGATCATATTATTGCCGAGATCATCAATCCGGAAACTGGAGAATTGTTGCCCGATGGTGAAGTAGGCGAATTGGTTCTGACCTGTTTGACCAAGACCGGCATGCCCATGATCCGCTATCGGACCAGAGATTTAACCAGCTTGGATAAAAACACCTGTCTTTGCGGACGTACTCATGCCCGTATTCAAAGATTGATCGGGCGCAGCGATGATATGCTGATTATTCGTGGTGTCAACGTATTTCCATCCCAGGTGGAAAGCGTATTGCTGGAATTGGGCGGTATTGCCCCTTATTATCATATGATAGTTGATAGGACAGATAATCTTGATACTTTGGAAGTGCAGGTAGAAGTTTCCGAAGAGTTATTCTCCGATGCTGTTCGCCGCCTGGAGGATCTGAACAGTAAAATCAAAAAAGAAATTGAGGTTATTCTCGGCATCAATTGCAAAGTGACATTGGTGGAACCACAGACATTGCCAAGGTTTGAAGGAAAAGCCGTGAGGGTTACGGATAATCGTCAAAAATAGTTTTGGGGCAAGGAATGTTTGTGCTTTTGTGGAAATAATATCTATAGTATTTTTTATCTTTATCTTATACCTTACTTCCTTTACTATCCTTTACCATCTTTTACTATCCTTTACGTTTTGAAAGGGGCGATATTGATGACCGTGAAGCAGATCTCTGTTTTTTTAGAAAATAAAAAAGGCCGCCTCTGGGCCATGACTGATTGTTTAGCTAAAAATAATATTAATATTCGGGCATTGTCTTTAGCCGATACTTCTGATTTTGGTATTGTGCGTATGATAGTCGATGATCCTGACAAGGCTTATAAAGCCTTGAAGGACGGAAGTTTTACCGTCCACTATACGGAAGTTGTTGCTTTGGGTGTCCGTGATGAGCCGGGCGCTCTGAGCAAAGCTTTAGCCATTCTATCCGAGGCCGATATAAACGTGGAATATGTTTATGCCTTTTATGCTCCCTTATCCGGCTATGCAGTCAATGTTCTGCGCACCGATAAAATGGAGGAGGCCATTAATGTCCTTACCAAAGGTGGCCTCAATGTGCTCGATGGCCAAGATGTCTACGGCGTATAAATTTGTACTAAACAGACTGCCTGCAGAATAAAAATTATCATAATTATTTTTGGCAGGAGATAGAAAAGTGAAAAAGCTAATTTGTGTTGTGGCAGTGGCTTGTTTGGCGCTGTCTTTATGCGGATGCTCGCTGATAGATCAGTTGCAGGAGTGGAAAAATAGTTCCGGTGATCAAGGCAATCAACAGGTTACGGATGCAGATTCCACACAAACAACCGGCGATACCTTGATTATTGATCTGGAAGAAGATCAACCTGTCCTGACGGCGGAAAACAGCAGAGAAATAATACTCTTCTTTGCCAATTCCGAGGGTAAAAAGTTGAAAAAGGAGATGCGCAACATCCTCAAATCCGAGAGCTTGGCTCAAAGCACGATCAAGCAGCTTATCAAGGGGCCAACGGATGATTCTTTAGTTTCTACCATCCCCAAAGGGACGGCCTTGCGCAGCATAAAGATAGCCGATGGGCTATGTACCGTTGATTTTAATTCTCAGCTGACAGCCAATTTTACCGGTGGTTTGGAGCAGGAAATGCTGACCGTATATTCCATTGTCAACACTCTGACTCAGTTTAGTAGTATACAAGAAGTGCAAATATTGATTGATGGTGAAACCAGGCAGACAATGGCGGGCCATGTCAATATCAACCAGCCGCTACAGCGTAACGGTGATTTGATTGCAGATTAGAAAATAAAAAAGAGCATTATCTTAAAAGATAATGCTCTTTTTTAGGCAATTTCAACCGCCGATAGTGCCCATATCTCTGGTTTGGCTGCCTAAATCATGTTGCAGAGGCTTATGAGATATAGCTTCTTGGATAAGATTGATGATTTCCTGATCGGAAGCATTTTCCCTCAGAAGTGGGAAAAAATCATAACATTTATCATAATGCAGGCAAGTGTAGAGTTTGCCGTCAAAAGTAAAGCGCAAGCGGTTGCACTGATTGCAGAAATGCTCACTAATAGCGGTGATGAAACCGATACTGCCACGAAAGCCGTCAATAATATAATTTTTAGCCGGGCCGCTGCCCTGTACTTTAATCGGCTTTAATTCCCCCAGCGGTAGCAGTATTTGTTTGATTTCTTCGGCCGATATATAGTTATTCTCATTCCATAAATCCGCAGTTCCTATGGGCATTAGCTCTATAAAACGCAGGTGTAGAGGCTTATCTTTGCATAATAAAGCCAGATTGATAAATTGATTATCATTAAACCCTTTAACGGCCACGGTATTGAGCTTTACCGGATGAAAGCCAGTCTTTAGTGCGGCATCTATGCCATCCATAGTCTTGGCCAAACTGCCACCGCGTGTAATCCAGACAAAATCGGCCGCATTAAGCGTATCCAGGCTGATATTAATGCGCTTGATACCGGCAGCCAAGAGATCCTTTGCCATATCGGCCAGCATTTGGCCATTGGTGGTCAAGCCGATATCATCGAGATCTATATCAGTGAGGGATTCCAGAAGCGGAAACAAAGTTTTGCTAACCAGCGGTTCGCCGCCGGTTATGCGCAATTTTCTCACGCCGCAATTATTAAAAATTGCGATAATACGATGCATTTCTTCCACACGCAATATTTCATAATGTTTTTTTGCAGTTATGCCTTTTTCCGGCATGCAATAGCGGCAACGCAAATCACATTTATCCGTTATGGAGAAACGCAAATAATCTATTTTTCTTCCGTTTGATGTTAATTGCATAAAATTCCCCTCGTTTTTGGACATAATATTTTGTAGATATAGCTTATTGTGTTATAATAAAAATATTATTCGACAATATTTCTATCACAGTATATCATAATGATAGAAAATATCCTACATTTTTTTATTATGCTTTAAGCAAAAATCCTGAGCTGCTCCAAAAGTGTAAAACGAAGAATAGAGGAGCAAATGGAAGAAAAAGACTCAATATATGGAAAATATTGTTTTTTATAGTCCATAAAGCGGTTTGATTATAAGCCTGATTTTTTATATTATATCTACAAAATAGTAGCACTCGTTGATGGCGAGTGCTAATAATAATAACAATTATTTTGAAGGAGGTTTCTTTAATGAATATTAGACCATTGGGAGAAAGAGTTGTTATCAAGGCTTTGGCCAGTGAGGAAATCACTCAGAGTGGTATTGTTTTGCCTGATACCGCTAAGGAAAAACCTCAGGAAGGCGAAGTTGTGGCAGTAGGCCCCGGCCGTGCTTTGGAAGCTGGCGGTTATGCTCCTTTGGAAGTAAAAGTAGGCGACAGAGTTATTTTTTCTAAATATGCCGGTACCGAAGTTAAACAAAACGGTCAGGAATATTTGATCCTAAATGGCGAGCGTGACATTTTGGCTATTGTTGGCTAGGAAAAAGTTTTATTTAAAAGGATAATTAAGGAGGATATTTTTAAGATGGCAAAACAAATCACATTCAGAGAAGATGCCCGCTATGCTATGGAAAGAGGCGTTAATGCTCTTAGCAATGCGGTTAAAGTTACATTGGGCCCCAAAGGGCGCAATGTTGTCCTGGAAAAAAAATTCGGTTCCCCTTTGATCACTAATGACGGCGTGACTATTGCTAAAGAAATCGAATTGGAAGATCCCATAGAAAATATGGGCGCTCAGCTGGTCAAAGAGGTAGCGACCAAGACTAATGACGTGGCCGGTGACGGTACGACCACGGCCTGTCTTTTGGCACAAGCAATCATCAGAGAAGGTTTGAAAAACGTAGCGGCTGGCGCTAACCCCATGATTCTGAAAAAGGGTATCGAAATGGCTGTGACAACCGCTGTTGCCGAGCTGCTTAAAAACGCACAGAAGATTGAAAGTAAAAATGCCATAGCTCAAGTGGCTTCTATTTCTGCTAATGATCCGCAAATCGGACAATTGATTGCCGATGCCATGGAAAGAGTTGGCAATGACGGTGTTATCACTGTGGAAGAAAGCCAAGGTTTTGAAACCACGCAAGAAGTTGTGGAAGGTATGCAATTTGATCGTGGTTATCTTTCTCCTTATATGGTTACCGATGCTGAAAAAATGGAAGCAGTTTTAAATGATCCTTATATTCTCATCACCGACAAAAAAATCGGTGCTATCACCGACATTCTGCCTGTCTTGGAAAAAGTTGTGCAAACAGGCAAACAAATCCTCATAATTGCCGAAGATATGGAAGGCGAAGCTTTGGCTACTGTTGTTGTTAACAGGCTGCGCGGCACCTTCACCTGCGTAGCAGTTAAAGCCCCCGGCTTTGGCGACAGAAGAAAAGCTATGCTTCAGGATATCGCTATTCTGACTGGTGGTACTGTTATCTCCGAAGATGTCGGCATCAAACTGGAAAATGCTACCATAGAAATGCTGGGCCAGGCCCGCCAGGTTAAAGTTAATAAGGAAAATACTACTATCATCGATGGCGCGGGAGCTACTGAGGATATCGACGCTAGGGTGCAGCAGATCAGAAAACAGGCCGAAGAAACCACCTCTGAATTTGATCGGGAAAAATTGCATGAACGTTTGGCCAAATTGGCCGGAGGGGTGGCCGTACTCAAAGTCGGCGCCGCTACGGAAACCGAACTTAAAGATAAAAAACTGCGCATTGAAGATGCTTTGGCGGCTACCAGAGCGGCTGTGGAAGAAGGTATTGTTTCCGGCGGCGGCTTGGCTCTTTTGCAAACTTTGCCTGCCGTGGAAGCTCTGCAAGCAGAAGGCGATGTGCAAACCGGTATCAACATTATCAAAAAAGCCTTGGAAGAACCTGTTAAACAGATCGCTTATAATGCCGGTTTGGAAGGCGCTGTTGTAGTAGAAAAGGTTAAAGCGGCTGCAGATGGTATTGGCTTTAATGCCGCTAAAGAAATCTATGAAAATATGATCGAGGCCGGTATTGTGGATCCGGCCAAAGTTACTCGTTATGCTTTGCAAAATGCATCCAGTATTGCTGCCATGCTTTTGACCACGGAAGCTGTGGTTTCCGATATTCCTAAAAAAGAAGAACCTATGATGCCTAACCCTAATGCCATGGGCGGTATGGGTGGCATGATGTAATCAAGCCTGGCAACAAAGGACTGTCCCTAGGGACAGTCCTTTTTTTATGCAATAACAAATTCAGATTTATATCAAGATCAATTTCTGTGCCGCTTATGGCCGGGCCTGAGATTCCTATATCCGGCAGATGAAAATTATCTGAATATAAGATGGTTTTACCTTTGTATAGATTAAAGCCTATACTCTTTTTGTCGCTCGACAGGAAGTGCCGCATGGAACACATCACCTTTGGCATACGGAATTGCCGGCATGGATGATGCCTTTGCTGAAACTAACAGCGCTAATCTTCAGTCCATGAATGACAGCATCAGTATTGATGATTATGGAGAGATTGTCACTGGTTTCGGCTGTATTACCGCAAGCGGCCAAAACGATCATGAGCAAAATTATAATGGCGGTAAAAGTAATTTTTTCATTTCACACACCGCCTAACCTATTAATAGTATATCGGCCGCAGATATTAAAGGCATCAGATTATGTTGTTGATGTTAACTGTGGCTCATTGCTATTGGTGGGCATGGTGATCTTGATCTTTTTTCCGAAATCAAAAAAGGTGTTTTCGATGGTCAAACGGGCCGCGTTGTTTTCTTTAGAGCAGGCCGTAATTTGTGATTTTATTATGTATTTATTATTTTTATCCAGCCAGATGGTATAGGTTATATCCTGAAAATAGTTTTCTATCCACTGATCGGATAAAGTAGGAGTGAATTGTATCTTTAATGTTCTATGTCTTTTGATTTTGTCTTTACCAAAATTTTGTAAGTTGCCTATGGACTGAAAATGAAAATTGCTTTCCGGATTTAGTTCACTGACCAAATGAGTGGCAGTAGAGGGATTATTATTTTCTGTTATGCGCCATTGCCCGTCCAGTGGATCTTGATGGTATAATTTATTTTCTATCTTATAAATATTCACCGGAGTTCCCAGTATACTGCCCGTGATATGGCTTTGATTGCCTTCCGCCACCTCTCCTTGCAGCAGAGAAAAGGTGCGTTTTTCCCCATCTATCTCCAATGTTGATTCATTGGTAAAACGATAGCTGTCGCTGTTGAAGGTATTTTGGATGGATTGCTCGACCATAGTTTGTAATTGCACATTGCTTATAGGTGCGGAAAATTGGCCGCCGCCGAAAAAGATTATGATAATAGCAAAAATGATGATAATAGCGATGATAAAGACCATCCTTTTGCGCATATGATGTTTAGCGTGTATAATATTTTTGAGTTCATGCAGGCGATTTTTCAAAGGAAAATTCTTCAATTTTTTCACCTCACAAAGTACTTTTTTCATATGGATATGTGCAAAAAAAATTTTTATTACAAACGGTAAAAGGTAAGAAGGTTTTTCTATTTATAACAAAGAATTATAAGGAAGGAGGTGTATACCTGATGAACAAAGAAATTTCCGGCATCATTCTTACTACTGAAGAAATAGCAGCTAAAGTGGAGGATATGGCCAAAGAGATCACTTGTTTTTATCAGCAGGAAAAAGCTGAAGAAGTGGTGGTTATTGGTATCTTACGCGGGGCTGTTATTTTTTTAAGTGACCTCGTACGTCATATGGGTATTCCTTGCAGACTTGATTTTATGGCTGTCAGCAGCTATGGTGATAAAACTCAATCCAGCGGTTCTTTACGCATCCTTAAAGATATTACCGAAGATATCAGCGGCAAGCATGTCCTGATAGTGGAAGATATTATCGATACAGGTTTGACTTATGAAAGTCTGAAAAGTGTTTTGTGGGTCAGAAATCCCAAAACCTTGTCTTTTTGCGCTTTCCTAAACAAGCCTTCTCGCAGGATGGTTGATGTTAGTCCTGATTTCTGCGGTTTTGAGATCCCGGATGAGTTTGTGGTCGGCTATGGCTTGGATTATGCCGGCCGCTACCGAGAGTTGCCTTATATCGGCATTTTGGATCCGTCGGTATATCGCAAATAATTTATAATTGAATATTGCTTCCCAATTTTAGATAAAATAATTTGGAGGGATGCTTAATGAATGCGGTAAGTAAATATAAATGGGAATTTTGTAAAAATACCACAGAAGAGCTCTTATCCGGCCTGGTGTCTCTGGATGATCAAATATTGAAGACTTTGGATGGCCAAAACGGCATTTATATAGTTGCTTATGAAGGCAATGCCTTAGGTTTTCCCCTTTCTGTTGGTGGTGGTCCGAGGCCCGTTTATATTGGGGTTTCCAAATTTAACAGTTCCCGCCATTTTAAAAGCGGCAATACCGGCACATCATCTTTAAGACGCTCTTTAGGTGCACTTTTAGAGGCCGATTTGGGGCTTGTGCCTGTACCACGCTCGCAGGATCCACAAGATAAAGATCGTTATAACAACTATGCTTTTGATGAGGAAAGTGAGGAAAGGCTCACTAAATGGATGTATGATAATTTCCGGGTGGCTTTTTTACGCACGCCGCCCGATCAAATGGAATCTATCCAGATAGCCATGATCGATTATAATGTTCCTATATTTAACTTCCAAAACAATCCGGGCAATAAATATGGCGCTGAAATCAAAGTCTACCGTAAAAAATGTGCGGAAATGGCATTCAATAATGGTCAACAAAATAAATAAATAAGGAAATAGAACAGCTCCCTTGGACAAGGGAGCTGTTTTTTTATTGGCTTTTATTTTTTAATTATTAGTAGATATCTTTAATTATTAATAAATATCTTTAACCATTGATAAATACTTCTTATTTTTACTTTTAGCGGCAGGAAAAAATATGATTAATGGCGAAAAACAGATAAATATGCATAAATGGCTGTTGTTTCTTTTTAGAAAGGGACGGATATGGAATATAAAGCTTCTCATATTACCATAATAAAGTATGTGGCATTTATTACTGTTTTGCTTCTTTGCATATTTACACCTTTTGCTGCTGCCGAAGCGGAAATCGGTGCCAGCACATCCGCAACTGTGATCAGTACGCCCACTGACTTTAACAATTATAAACAGGGAACGGTCAATGCCTCTTCTCTGAAT
>CAYRML010000029.1:0-17849 GCA_964425485.1 uncultured Peptococcaceae bacterium
TAATATCGTTTTTATTACAACTGTTATTTATAATATCGGTAACCATAGTGTTTATGATAGCGCTGTGAGTTTTGCCCAAAATAGCTGTTGCTTTTTCTGGTAAATCGGCTGCTTTTATCAGATCCGCTCTAATGGAATCATCTATATCATGCGTGATATAAGCGATACGGTCGGAGGTACGGACTATTTTCCCTTCCAGTGTGGTGGGAAGGCCTTCATCACCGCTATGATATAATATGCCGTCACGCACCTCAAAAGTAAGATTAAGTCCGCAGCCCGATCTTTCCAAAACGTCGACAACGCGCAGACTTTGTTTGTTGTGGCTAAAGCCCGGATGCAGGGCGGCCAATGTTCTTTCTCCGGCATGGCCGAATGGCGTATGCCCGAGATCATGCCCCAGAGCGATGGCCTCAGTAAGATCCTCGTTCAGGCGCAAGGCCCTGGCAATGGTGCGCGCGATTTGTGCTACTTCAAGTACATGCGTCAGCCTGGTGCGAAAATGATCGCCTTGGGGAGCAATAAAAACCTGAGTTTTATGTTTAAGTCGGCGGAAGGCCTTGCAATGGATGATTCTATCCCTGTCTTTTTGATAGGCGGTGCGAACGGCGCAAGCTTCTTCCGGTTTAAGACGGCCGCGGCTGTGGCTGCTTTTGGCCGCATAAGGCGACAGATTTTCTTCTTCCCATTTCTCCCAATCTTGACGCAAAAAATCACATCCTTCAAAAACTGTTTATGTCTTATTCTGCGTGCACAGGACAATTCCTTTAGCTTTCAGCCGATCTTATTGTTTTTGATGAATTGTTCAAACTTTTCTTTAGGAATAATGTATTGACGTCCTACCTTGATGGCCTCCAGTTTTTTACTGTGTATCAGTTCAATGATAAAAGCATAACTTAGGGGAATGATATCCATGATTTCCTTGATGGTATAGCCATCAATATTTCTGTGCTGTTCTTTATCCTGCAGGTAAGCTTCCACATCCTCTTTTTTGATGAAATATTTGCGCCCGATATGATAGGCTGGTAATTTTCCGCTTTCTATATTTCTTTTGACTGTGGCATAGGCCGTGCGGCTTAGTTTTGCCGTTTCCTTCAATGTGAAATATTCGTTATCTATTTGCTGCCCCATATTAACCCTCCTTTATTATTTATAATTTATACTTTTCTATAATTATGCGCTTGGTTCGTTTTTTAGATTAAAAAAAATAAAAAACCGCTGGAGCGGTTTTTTATTTTTCAGGATCGATAGGGTTTATATATAGAGTTTTTTGTTGAAAATAGATGACCATACCGGGCTTTGCTCCATTTGGTTTTTTCACTTGATCTACAGTGGTATAATCAACAGGAACATTACTGCCTGATTTTGCTTTGCTATACCAGGCGGCGATGGAGGCTGCCTGTCTTAAGGTTCTTTCTGGTACCTCTTGCCCGCCACTTTTGATGATAACATGACTGCCTGGTATTTTTTGTGTATGCAGCCAGATATCATTTTTGGCCGCGGTTTTTAAAGTCAGTTTATCATTTTGCTTATTGTTGCGGCCGACAAGTATTTGCAGGCCGTCATCAGAAATAAAAGAACGAGGGGGTATTAAATTAGGTTTTTCCGAAGGGTTCTTCTTGCTTTCTTTGATATATTGGCCGGCCACCAATTCTTCACGGATGGCTTGCAGTTCCTGTAAAGTTGCGCTTTGTTCGGCATTGAGAAGCACAGAGGCCATATATTCTTCCTCTTCCCGGCTGGAATTTAGTTGGGCTTCGATCAGCTTATATGATTTTTTACATTTATTATATAACCGATAGTAGCGCTGACAATTTTGTTGGGGAGAAAGACCGGGCTTCAGAACAATTTCTATCATTTTGCCGGGCTCATAAAAACTTTCCAAAGTAATGGCCGAGGCCCCTTTTTCTACAATATAAAGATAAGCGCTTAGTAAATCACCCGCTTCTTTATATTGCTCGCCGGCCTCGCTTTTGGCCAGCTCTTTGGCTTGCAGCTGAATCTTTTTGCTGATGCGTGCATGATGGGCCGCGATGATTTTCAGCAGTTCTCTTTTGCGGGCCGCAAAAAGCTGGCGCGCTTGTTTTTCTTGATAAAACAGCTCCAACATATTGGAGATATCGGTAAAAGGTTGTTCTTGGCCCTGCCATAAATGCAGGGGAAAGGCGGCAAAATCGACCGCTTGACAATTTTGCAAATGAAGGACAGGGGAGAAGTTCTTATTCTTGTAGTAATCATATATTTGGTTAAGGGCTTGATTGAGTAGGCGAATTTCATATTGTCCCAGCTCGCTGACAGGCATATCGGCCGCTATACCGGCCCGGTGCAAGGCCTCTTTGACCATGAGGGGGGAAAATCCCTCCGCCAATTGGGCCAAAGCATGCTCTATGCTATCATCCAACTGAAGCCGCCATATAACTTCGCTCAGTCTTTCTTCATCCCAGCCGCTGAGTATCATTTTGTTTTGCGGCGGCGGCGCTATATATAGCCGGCCGGGCAGTACCTCCCTGTGGCGTGACTGCTGATGGCTGTAGCGATGGATTCCGTCGATGATTATATTATCCTTATTGACCAGGATGATATTGCTGTGCTTGCCCATAATTTCCATCAGCAGGCGGCAGTTGGTGCTGTCCCCTAAATCGTTACGGATGGCAAATTCTATCTCCACTATGCGCTCTAAGTCCAGCTGGCGCAAGGAGATTATCTTGCCGCCCTCCAGGTATTTACGCAAGACCATACAAAAAAGAGGAGGTTTTTGCGGGTTTTCTATATTTTCTGCCGCCAAATGGATGCGAGGATCCTGCTGATGCGCGGACAAAAGCAGTTTACCCGGACCATCCGCCCCGTAATATTTGAGAATAATGGTGTGGCGGTCGGGTTGATATATTTTGACGATTTTAGCGGATATGATTTTGTTTTGCAGTTGATCAACCACGGCAGCGGTGACGAAGGAATCAAAAGCCATTTTTTTCTCCTGATTTCTTGCAGCTTTTTTCTGCATTGCAAGTATTGATAAATGAATTGTATCAATTTTTTCATAAAATATAAAGAAAAAATAATAAAAATAAGCCTAAAAAAGAAAAAAGTCGAGCAAAAAGCATACTTTTATGAAATTCAAGCAGGATTTGTTTCGAATTGATAGAAATA
Source organism: uncultured Peptococcaceae bacterium (assembly GCA_964425485.1). Lineage (GTDB taxonomy): Bacteria > Bacillota > Dehalobacteriia > UBA4068 > UBA4068 > CAYRML01. Next base: position 3,145 of record CAYRML010000029.1, read on the forward strand.
TTTTACAAATCACATTGCGTATATAATTTCTTTTTGGCAAAGGTGGCGTTATAAACTTGGTAAAAAGTATGACTGGCTATGGCCGCGGGGAAGCTCAGACAAATAGATATTCGCTTTTGATAGAGGTCAAAGCCGTAAATCATCGTTTTTTGGAAGTGGTTATCCGTTCGCCACGACAACTGAATCCGCTTGATGATATGATCCGTAAGACCGTACAAAATAGCTTGGGCCGCGGCAGAATAGATATTTTTATCACTTTAGAAGAATCTTCTGAAAAAAAATCTCAGCTAAAGGTTGACAAAGAGCTGGCTTTAGCTTATTATAATTCATTATTAGCAGTTGGACAAGCTTGCAATTTAGCAGTAGAACCGGAACTTAAATTGATTGCCACTTTTCCTAATGTAATTTCTACTGAGCAGGAAGAAGACGACCTGGCGGAACTATCTTCAGCCGTTCAGACAGCCTTAACCAAGGCTGTGGATGCTTTGATTGCTATGCGGATAACGGAGGGACAAGGGTTAGCCGAGGATATCATTGCCCATAATAATGAAATTGCCCATATAGTTGATCAAATCAGTCAATACAGTCAAACTGTGGTTGATGAATACAAGAGCAAATTACAGGCCAGAATATCAGATATGCTGGATAACGTGGAAATAGATGAAAATAGGCTGGCTTCAGAAGTAGCTTTTTTTGCAGATAAATCTGATATTAGCGAAGAGCTTGCTCGTTTGCAGAGCCATCAGAAGCAATTAGCCGCTACTTTGCAAGAGCAGGAGCCCAGTGGGCGCAAGCTGGAATTTATCCTCCAGGAAATGAACCGGGAGATTAACACTATTGGTTCTAAATCCGCCAACATTAATATCAGTAAATTGGTTATTGATGCCAAAAGCGGATTAGAAAAGATAAGAGAGCAGATACAGAATGTAGAGTAGGTCTATATAATATTTTTGGAGGTGTTTTATTAATGGCTATCCCTAAATTGTCCCCTGAAGAAAGAAGCAAGGCTTTGCAAAAAGCGCAACAGATTCGCAGTCAGCGTATGGAAGTCAGAAAACAACTGAAAGCGGGTAAATTAAGTCTGGCCGATATCATCAATACCCCCGACAATGAAGTTTATGCTAAAATGAGAGTTAAATATTTATTGGAATCTTTGCCCCAAGTTGGCAAAATTACCGCTTTAAAAATTATGGAAGAAATTGGCATCGATGAAGCTCGTCGTGTTCAGGGCCTTGGCGCCAGGCAAAAAAGTCAATTATTGGATCGTCTTTCCTAAGCCGATATTTGGGGAGATAAATTATGATGAAGCTGATTAATATAGGGTTTGGCAATGTCGTTGCCGCCAACAGGGTCATCGCCATTGTCAATCCCGAATCAGCACCCATAAAAAGGGTGATTCAGGACGCAAGAGAAGCCGGACTATTGATTGACGCTACTTATGGCAGACGTACCAGGTCTGTCATTTTGGCTGATAGTAAGCATGTCATACTTTCTGCCGTGCAGCCGGAGACGGTTGCCAATCGTTTTGCAAACGATAAAGAACAAACTTTAGATACAGAAGAAGCTGGAGGTTGAGATGTCAAAAAGAGGCCTGTTATTGATTATTTCTGGCCCTTCTGGAGTGGGCAAAGGCTCTATTTGTCGGATCTTGTTGCAGAGGAATCCCCAATTGGTTTATTCTGTTTCCGCTACTACTCGTGCCCCCCGCCAAGGAGAAATAGAGGGTGTAAATTATTTTTTTGTTGAACGTCAAGATTTTCTCCATATGATAGATGAAGGAGAGTTTTTGGAGTGGGCTGAAGTCTATAACAATTTTTACGGCACGCCACGTTCGGCTGTGGGCAAATTGCTGGCCGCAGGAAAAGATGTCATTTTAGAAATCGATACCCAAGGGGCGATTCAGATAAAAAGAACTTGCCCTGAGGGTATCTTCATATTTGTTTTGCCGCCATCATTTGAGGAGCTGAAAAAACGCATCATTGGTCGTGGTTCGGAAAATCAAAAAAGCCTGGATTGTCGATTGAATGCTTATGCGCAGGAAATAGATATGATAGACAAATATGATCATACCGTTATAAATGATAATTTACATAAAACTGTGGAACAGATAGAAGAAATTATTGAGCAAGAAAAAGCCAAATCCCTAGGGAAAGGAGACTGAAGATGCCCCTTAATATACCACCGCTAAATCAATTGATGCAAAAAGTTGATTCTAAATATACTTTGATCGTATTAGCGGCCAAACGGGCTCGCGCATTGATCTCCAAGGATGCAGAAATGATAAATGAAAATCAAAGCAATCCAGTTTCTATTGCCTTGAATGATATCACACAAGGAAAAGTGACTTGGAAAAGAACCAAAGAGGGGATAAAATAATTCCCGGCGGAGGCTTTTGAGATGTTTGCAAATAAAAAGATCACTGTGGGCATAACTGGCGGTATTGCCTCCTATAAGGCTGCCGATATAGTTAGTTGGCTGAAACAGAACCAAGCCGAAGTGCAGGTGATTATGACGGAAAATGCCTGCCGTTTTATCACCCCGCTTACCTTAAAAACGCTGTCCGGACAGGCGGTCGCTGTTGATATGATGTCCGAAGATTCCGTTTGGAATGTTCCGCATATCGATTGTGCTCAATGTGATTTATTTGTTGTGTTGCCGGCCACTGCCAATATTTTGGCTAAATTGGCTTGCGGTTTGGCCGACGATCTGCTTTCATCATCACTTTTGGCTACAAAAGCACCCGTTTTGCTGGCCCCAGCCATGCACTGTGATATGTACGCCAATCCTGCCACGATCAGAAATATGACCATTTTGCAAGAACGGGGATATCTTTTTATCGCTCCCGGCTTTGGCCGCTTGGCTTGCGGCGCTTTGGGACAAGGCCGACTGGCGGATATGACGCTGATCAAAGAAGAAATTACCGGCTTGCTTTTACCCAAACAGGATTTGTTGGGTCTGAAAGTGCTGATTACGGCCGGCCCTACCAGAGAGATGATTGACCCGGTACGCTATATCAGCAATTGCTCCAGCGGTAAAATGGGTTATGCCCTGGCTCTTGCCGCCAAGCGGAGAGGGGCAGAGGTGGTGCTGGTCAGTGGTCCGGTGAATCTGGATCCTCCATCAGGTGTGGAAATGGTGCGCGTGGAAAGCGCTCAGCAAATGTATGATGCGGTATGGCATTATTATCCGCAGTGTGATATAGTGGTCAAGTCGGCAGCCGTTGCTGATTATAGGCCAAGCGCCATGGCCGGGCAAAAGCTGAAAAAATCCGCCGCCGCTACTATCGAGCTGGTTGCCAATCAAGATATATTGGCATCTTTAGGGGCTGATAAAGGGCAGAGAATCCTCGTTGGTTTTGCTGCGGAGACAGAAAACCTGGAGCAATATGCGGCCTCAAAATTAAAAGAAAAAAATTTGGATCTGATTGTGGCCAATGATGTCACTGTTAAAGGCGCCGGCTTTGATACGGATACCAATATCATAACTGTTATAGATGTGGCCGGCCAGATTAAAAGCTGGCCTCAAATGAGTAAAAAAGAGGCGGCTGATATTATATTCGATAGCGTGACACAGTTGCCCCGTTTTTTAGATTTAATAAATATAAAAGCCAAAAAGGAGGAGAAATAATTGACCATACTTTTTACTTCGGAATCGGTAACTGAAGGCCATCCGGATAAGATTGCCGATCAAATTTCTGATGCTGTCTTAGATGCTATCATCAAAGACGATAAAGGTTGTCGTGTAGCATGCGAAACTTTTGTTTCTACCGGATTAATTTTTGTGGCGGGTGAGATTACTACTAAAACTTATATTGATATTCCCAGAATTGCCAGAGAAACTGTTAGGGAAATCGGCTATACAAGAGCCAAGTTTGGGTTTGACTGCGATACCTGTGCTGTTCTCAATTCAATTGATGAACAATCTACTGACATCGCTATGGGTGTTGACCAGGCCTTGGAAAAGAAAATGGGCGATGAAGACACTGCGGCTGCTATCGGTGCTGGCGACCAAGGCATGATGTTTGGTTATGCTTGCGATGATACGGAAGAAATGATGCCTTTGCCTATCAGCTTGGCACATACCTTGACCAGAAGATTATCTTATGTGAGAAAACAAGGTATAGTTGATGGCTTGCGTCCTGACGGCAAATCCCAGGTGACGGTAGAATATGATGACAATAATATGCCTAAGAGAATTGCCACGGTTGTTCTGTCTACCCAGCATCATCCTGATTTTGCTTTGGCTGATTTGCGCGAAGAAATGATCGAAAAGGTTATCAAAGCCTCCTTGCCGGAAAATCTTTTGGATGCGGATACTCGTTATCTGGTTAATCCTACCGGGCGTTTTGCTATCGGCGGTCCGCAGGGTGATACCGGTTTGACTGGCCGTAAGATCATAGTTGATACTTATGGCGGCATGGCTCGTCATGGCGGCGGCGCCTTTTCCGGTAAAGACCCGACAAAGGTTGACCGCTCCGCAGCTTATCTGGCCCGTTACATAGCAAAGAATATCGTAGCTGCCGGTCTGGCTAAACGCTGCGAAATCCAATTGGCTTATGCTATCGGTGTGGCCGAACCTGTTTCCATCGCTGTCGAAACTTTTGGCACCGGCAAAATTTCTCAAGATAAATTGGTAGGAGCCATTCGTAAGACTTTCGACATGCGTCCGGCCGCTATCATCAGAGATTTTGATCTGTTGCGTCCTATCTATAAACAAACCGCCGCTTATGGCCACTTTGGGCGTCCTGATCTGGATCTGCCTTGGGAAAAAGTTGATAAAGCACAGGCTTTAGCCGCTTTGGTCTAATTGATAATAATAAAAAAAGCACTGTTACAACAGTGCTTTTTTTTGTGGAGATTTTCAAATCATGATTGGTTTGACAGGGATCAGCTATTGCTTTATAATAAAAACTATAAAACCGTAAAGCAAAAAAGAAATAAAGGAAACCGGTCGAAATCCGGTACGGTAGCGCCACTGTGAAAGGGAGTTTGAGGGCATAATCCACTGCCAAAGCGGGAAGGAGCCCCCAAATGATGAGCTTGAGTCAGGATATTTTATTTCTTTTTTCGTCCACTTTTGGACAGGCCTTTTCTCCTACGCCTATAGGAGTGAAGACTTTCTCTGCATATAGGCAGAGTTTTTTTTTGCAGAGAAAAATTTATGACTGAAAGGAATTCAACTGATGAAAAAAATGTTTTTAGCCGTTCTTTCTATTGCTTTATGTCTGATTTTTGTTGCGGCCTGCGGGGCAGACAATCAGCAAAAAGCCGATAATGTGCTGGTTGATGTATTAGGTAATGAGTTGGTTATTGATCAGCCTTATGAGCGTATAGTGTCCATTTCCCCGGCAGCGACAGAGATATTATATGCTATTGAAGCCGATGAATATTTACTGGCCAATACCATTTATTGTGATTATCCGGCAGAGGCTAATAATAAACCTAAGATCGGTGATTTTTCCGATCCCAATATTGAATTGATAATGTCTTATGAGCCGCAATTGGTGTTGACCGCATCTTTGGAGCAAGAGGATATCGTGAACAGGCTCCAAGAATTGGGGATCAATGTCTTTTGTCTGGATGCTTATAATGTGCAAGATGTGTTGAAAAATATCGAGATGGTCGGCATCATCACAGGTCAGGAAGCGGAAGCCCGGCAATTGCTGGCGGAGATGAATACCGTCATGGCTGATATTAAGACCAAGGTTGCCGCTCAGACTGAAAAGCCGGATGTTTTTGTGGAGATATGGAATGATCCCTTGATGACGGTGGGCGGTAATTCTTTTATCAATGATATGGTAGAGATGGCGGGCGGCCATAATATTGCCGCCGACTTGGAGATGGAATATCCGCAATTTTCCAAGGAACAGCTTTTGAGTATTGACCCTGATGTTTATCTTTTGGTTGGTCATGACAGATCCGTTGATGAGGTGACGAAAATAGAAGGCTTCTCTGCTTTATCAGCGGTCAAAAATCAGCGGGTTTATATTATTGAGGATGATTTTCTGACCATTTGCGGTCCGCGTATCATAGATGGCATGGAGGCCCTTTTTAATGCATTTTATCCACAAAAATAGCCATAAAAGAGGTTGTTGATGAATAGTCGTTTGAAAAAAAAAACATATCTTTATTGGGGTTTTGCGTTTTTGCCCTTAGTTGCTATATGGGCCGTGGGCTTGGGGGCCGCCGATATCGGCATTATGGAATCCTGGCGAACAATACTTGCTAAAATCGGCTTATCCTCAGTAAATGCCGGCCTGACGGAAATTTCTATCGTTTGGTCTTTACGCTTGCCAAGGGTGCTGATGGCTATAATAGTGGGCGGAGGCTTATCTGTTTGCGGTGGCGTGATGCAGGCATTATTCCGCAATCCTCTGGCTGATCCTTATATCATTGGGGTTTCCTCCGGCGCTGCTTTGGGTGCGGCTACAGCCACGGTTTTTATGGGCGGTATGGTATTCTGGGGTCAGCCGCTTTTGGCCTTTGTTTTTTCCTTGCTCACTGTTTATATTGTTTATGGTGTGAGCAGGCAGGGAAATTATGTCTCCAGCAATACTCTGCTTTTAACGGGCGTGGCCTTAGCCGGTTTTTTGGCCGCGATTATGACATTTTTGCTGGTTTTTAATGCCGATCATATTAATAATATCTATTTTTGGCTTTTAGGCAGCTTGTCCGGCGCTACTTGGAACAGGTTAATTTGGATATTGCCGCTGGTTACCGTCGGTGTCGTTGTTTTGATTGCCCTTTCGCGTTATCTTAATGCCTTGCTGTTTGGCAGCATGACGGCTAGGCATCTGGGTGTGCCGGTGGAAAGTGTCAAAAAATTGATCTTGCTTTTGACGGCATTGTCGGTGGCCGGCTGTGTGGCTATGTGTGGCCCCATCGGCTTTGTCGGTCTTATTATACCACATGTGGTGCGGCTTTTTACTGGGCCTGATCATCGGCTCCTGCTGCCGGTATCTTTTTGGGTGGGGGCGCTCTTTTTACTGGTTACCGATACTTTGGCCAGAGTAGCCTTTGCTCCTTTGGAAATTCCCATCGGGGCTATCACGGCTTTGATTGGCGCCCCTTTATTTATTTATTTGGTTCGCCGCAGGCAGTTTAAAGGTTATTAGAGGAAAAAATAATGCAGTTTTTAGAAGTGGATAATATCAATTTTAGTTATGGCGAAAAACCCATTTTGCAAGGCATTTCTTTTACTTTGGAAAAGGGCGATTTTATGGCTGTGTTGGGGCCTAACGGCTGCGGCAAAACTACTCTGCTGCACCATATTTCCGGCTCTTTGCCGCCGGCGGCCGGCACTATTTCTGTTGATGGGCAGGATATTGGCGGCTTGTCCGCTAAACAGCTGAGCCGAAAAATGGCTTTTGTCAGCCAGTCGGAGCAGATAAATTTTGATTTTACCGTGCAAGAAGTGGCGGCTATGGGTCGCCTGCCTCATCTTCCTTTTTGGGGCGGAGAAAAAGAAAAAGATGAACAGATTGTGCGCCAATGCCTGCACATGACCAATACCTGGCAGCTGAAAGATCGTTTTATCACAGGCTTGTCCGGCGGTGAAAGGCAGCGGGTTTTTATTGCTAGAGCCTTGGTTCAGCAGCCGCAATTATTGCTTTTGGATGAGCCCACCAGCAATCTGGATATTCAGCACCAATTAGAGCTGATGGAGATTTTGCACCGGCTGAATAATAATGGCATGACGGTTTTAGCCGCTTTGCATGATTTAAATCTGGCTTTGCGTTTTACCAACAAAGCGCTGTTGTTGTCCTCCGGTCAAGTCATTGCCTGCGGTGAACCGCAGCATGTTCTCAGTGTGCAGAATATCAAGCAGATATACGGCGTGAATGCGCAATTATTGCAGTCCGCCAATGGCCTGGATAATATCATTCCCTTGAATTTGGCCAAATCATAATTTTGTATAAAATCCCTCCTTTTGTCCACATTAAGACATAAGGGGGGATTTTTTTGTCTAAGAGAGTTTTCAGATTGGCTATGGTTTTTTTAGTGGTTTTTTCTTTGGTTACGGCTCGTTTGGTATGGCTTTCCTTGATTGATGCCAAAGCCTTAGCGGAAAAAGCGCTAAATCAACAGACGCGCACCCTAGCTTATTATCAGTATAATAGAGGGGATTTTCTGGATACCTATGGGCGCAAACTGACTAATAATGTTGCGCCTTGCCTGGTGGTTTTTCCTTCTATGCTGACGGAGGTTCAATCAGCTGCCATAAAATTATCCAATATTTGCGATCAATCTGTTGTGGTTCTGGCTTCGCGTCTGCAAAAGGCCAAAGTTCAACATAGCGCTCCTTTTTGTCTTATGGCCAATATTGATGCAGATATTGTAACAGCGGTAGAAGAGGCTAAGATCCCGGGTGTATTTGCTGTGACCATGTCTCCTCGTTATGCTGTCACGGCACCGGCTGTGCATATATTGGGCTTTGTCGGCCAAGGCGATAGCATGAATGTTTATGAAGGTAAATCGGGCCTGGAAAAGCAATATGATGATTATTTGCGGGGGCGTTCTTCACCGCAGGTAGCAACATTGGTAGATGAAAGGGGTCGCGAGCTTTTAGGACAGGGCTTTCGTCTACTGGAAAGTTCCCAAGAGGATACTTCCGCTAATGTGACTTTGACTATCAATCTGGATTATCAGGCCAAGGTGGAAGAGGCTTTGGCTGGCTATTCCGGTGCAGTGGCAGTAATGGATGTGCAAAACGGCGATATCTTAGCCATTGCCAGCAGCCCCGACATGGATCCTTATATGCAGGAAAAGCCGCTTTCAAATAATGCTTATGTCAATAAAGCTTTTGCCCTTTACCCACCGGCTTCTACTTTCAAAACAGTGGTGGCCATAGCGGCTCTGGCTGAGGGGATCAAGCTTAAAGATGATTTTATCTGCGATGGAGCTTATGAATATGGCACTGGGCAAATTATAAAATGTTGGCAGGAAGAGGGGCATGGCCAAGAAAATATAGAACAGGCCTTTGCCAATTCCTGCAACTGTTATTTTGCTGATCTGGGCTTGACTTTGGGTGGGGATAAGATCAAAGAATATGCTGCTTTATGTGGCCTGACGGAGCAGAAGGTCATAGGTTATGAGCTTGCGCAAAAGACATATATTGATTTTAACAGTGCTGTGACCGGTGATGTGGTCAATGCTTCTGTAGGGGAAAATGGAATCAGGCTCAGTCCTTTGATGGTCAGTCAGATGATGTCCGTTTGTGCTAATGGCGGCAAGCGTGTTTATCCGCGGCTGGTCGAACAAGTTGTCAGCAGCAAAGGGGAGGTGTTGGAATCCTTCCCCAGCCGTCCGGCGGAGCGAATAATCGATGAAGAAACAGCCCACAAGCTGCAGAATATGCTGATGTTGGCAGTGGCGGAAGGAACAGCAAAAAAAGCTGCCGAAGCCTCCATTTCCGTTGCCGGCAAGACCGGCACATCCCAAGACCAAGGTGTGTGGTTTGCCGGCTTTGCGCCTGCCCATGAGCCGCGCTGGTCCATTGCTGTTTATGTGGAAAATGCTACGGCCGGCGGCCAGGAAGGAGCCGCTGTTTTTAAACAGATAGTCGATGATTTTGCTATGCTGGAAAATCTGGCTGATTAGAGATGAAAGATATATTAGAAAAAGGGCCTCTAAAATAGGCCCTTTTTATTGTTATTATCGACAAAAAGTGATAAAATATAAAAATTATCATATTTGGGGGTAATCATCATGACAAAAAGAGTTTTTCAGCATCTTTATGATGCGGAAGATTTTCGTCTTCATGGGCATAAGACCATAGACATTTTGGCGCAATATCTGCATAATTGTGTGGAAGAAAATTATCAAAGTGTTTTACCCGACAGAAAGCCGGAAGAGGTCTTTAGGGCCTGGGATACGGACTTTGCCTTGGACAAGGATTTTGATCTGGAGGCTTATTTTGCACAGGTCTTGGCTGAAGGCAATAAGCTGCATCATCCCAAATATTTGGGGCATCAGGTTTCCTCTCCTTTACCCAAAGCGGCCTTATCTTATGCGGTAGCCGCTTTTGCCAATAATATCAGTGCCGTGTATGAGATGGCTCCCGTATCAAACTCCATGGAACGTATCGCCATCAAGTGGCTGGCAAAAGAGATCGGTTATGCAGACGCTGCCGAAGGGTTTTTTACCTCCGGCGGTACTTTAGGCAATCTTACGGCCTTATTGGCCGCCCGTCAGGCCAAAGCCGGCTATGATGCCTGGAATGAAGGCCATCGTGCAGATTATCCCTTGGCGATTTTGGTTTCCGGACAATCCCATTACAGTGTGCAAAGGGCTGCCGGTATCATGGGTTTGGGCAAACAGGGTGTGATTGCCGTAGCGGCCGATGCTGATTTTAAGCTTGATATCAACGATTTGCGGCGCCAATATAAAGAAGCGGAAAAAAGAGGTTTAAAAGTTTTTGCTGTGGCTGCTAATGCTTGTTCCACAGCTACCGGCACTTATGATGATCTTGATGCTATTGCCGATTTTTGTCGGGAACATGATTTGTGGCTGCATGTGGATGGCGCCCATGGCGCGACGGCTCTTTTATCGCAAAAATATCGTCATTTATGTCAAGGGATAGAAAGAGCCGATTCCGTTATTTGGGATATGCATAAAATGATGACTATGCCGGCTTTGGTCACAGCTGTGATATTTAAGGATGGAGGCAATAGTTATAAGATATTTGAGCAAAAAGGGGCCAGCTATATTTTGGCCAAAGATAATAGCGGCAATTGGTGGGATGTGGGAGTGCGTTCTTTGGAATGTACACGTCCGGCCATGGGTTTTGAATTTTATACAACTTTGAAGGCTTATGGCAAGGAATATTTTGCCGAATATATCGAATATATATATGATCTGGCCCGTTGGTTTGCCGATACGCTGGAGCAAAGCGGTGATTTTAAGGTGCTGAAAAGGCCGGAAAGTAATATAGTCTGCTTCCGCTATACGGCCACAGATGGCGATCTGAATCAGATACAAAAGAATATCCGAGCAAAATTGTTGGCTTCGGAAGAGTATTATATAGTTAAAACTGAGATTGACGGACAATTCTATCTGCGGGTTACCATCATAAACCCCTTGACCGCTAAAGAGGATTTGCAGGCTTTGATGCAAAAAATTGCCTCCCTTGCCGAATAAATTTTGCGGACTAATCACTAGACCCGAGCCGCCCGCATAAGATAAAAACAAATGATGGGCGGCAGAGGTGGGCTATGATTATCAATCTGATGGTGAATGGTTGCAAATATCAACCGGCATTCTTAAAAGAGGCCCTTGCCGAATTTATTTTTTATCTCAATAACAGCATTTTCCCTTCTCTTTTAAGCGAAGAGGAGGAGAAGAGATGTTTGCAACTGCTGGAAGAGGGCGATCAGGAGTCAAGAAATACCCTGATCGAACACAATTTGCGGCTGGTAGCTCATATCTGCAAAAAATTTGAGAATACAGGCTTTGACAAGGATGATCTTATCTCCATCGGCACCATTGGCCTGATTAAAGGCATCGATACTTTCCGTTCCTCCAAGGGCACTCGTTTGGCGACCTATACGGCCAGATGCATCGAAAATGAGATTTTGATGCATCTTAGAGCTACCAAAAACCAAAAAGGTGAGGTCTCCCTTTCTGATCCTGTGGGTACGGATAAAGAAGGAAATGAAGTAACCCTGCTGGATCTTTTAGGCTCATCAGGTGAAGAGATTCTGGAAGTTGTGGAATTGAAAGAGGAAACAGGCCATCTGTGGTATTATCTGGATAAATTGACGGAAAGGGAAAAATATGTCCTGTGCCTGCGTTATGGGCTGGGGAATAATGAACGTAAAACACAAAGGGAAATCGCCAAGCATTTGGGCATATCCAGATCATATGTCAGCCGTTTGGAGTCTAAGGCTTTGAATAAACTTAAAAAAACTTTTGAAGAAGATAATAAATAGAAATTTTAAAGGGAACCATGTCATAACTGTGCCTTTTGCGATTATTGAGGTCTTTTAAAAATTCATAAATTTCATAAATTATTTTCAAATATTATATAGAAATACATAGACAAAACTGATATTTGGTGATATGATTTGTAAGAAAAGTGAATATTTTCGGCAAAACCGGCGAAAGCCGGCGACGCAAAGCTACAGGGTCTTCGTTTCAGTATAAAAAGACAGCCAGTTGCAAACTTTATTTTATTATGTAAAAAACGTCTGCAACTGCAGGCGTTTTTTTGTGAGTCCTGTTTATGGACAATTAATTATTATAAAATATATCATATAAAACACTATTATAAAAATAATCTTATAGAAGGGAGCAAATGTTGTGAAAAAGTTATGGATAGCACTATTAGTTATTATAATGAGCTTATCTTTTTCTCTTGTAGCACTAGCTGAGGAAAACACGCCACCCGGAGATGATTATGTGAGTGAAGAAAATGATTCTCAGCAATTGGAAGTACAGAATATTGGTGGTTTAGGTACAGATCCATGGGCTATTGCTGATATTAGCTGGTATACAAATGATACTTCGGCCATTGAATTTGAGATCAGCGATGCTTATGATTTAGCCGGTTTGGCCAAATTGGTCAACGGCACAGCTATTGATGATAACAATGATCTTATTGCTGCGGTGGACTTTTCCGGTAAAACGATCAAGTTGACGGATGATATAGATTTGCAGAATGGTACATGGACGCCTATCGGTGATGGTAGTGCGGGCAGTACCATCTTTGCCGGTATTTTTGATGGACAAGACTATACTGTGTCGAACCTTTTCATTGATCAACCGGAAAGCATATACCTAGGTCTTTTTGGTCGATTGGGTGTCTCAACAATAACAAATTTGAATATTTCTGATGTGTCTATAAACGGCTATGGCTGGGTAGGCGCTTTGGCCGGTATGGGGCCCACATCCCAGGCTATTACCATTGATGATGTGGATGTGGATAATGTTATTCTTAACAGTGGACGGATGGTAGGCGGTGTAATCGGACAGATCTATAGTTCAAATATTGCAAGCATTCGCAACTGTGATGTCCGTAATGCAAACATCACTTGCACTCCGCATGATGCTGATTATAACGGTGACAAAGCAGGCGGGGTCATCGGGCATGCCGGGCATATCATCATAGATGCTTGTACTGTGGATGGTTTAGTGCTAAAAGCATATCGTGATGCGGGCGCTATCACAGCTTATCATGAAAAAGATTCTCAAGTTACCAACAACTTTGTCGCTAATGCACATCTCCGCTTGAATAAAAATTTACCGCTAGATGTTGATGAATCTGCTACCGACAGCAAAGTAAATCTTGGTGTTATAATTGGCAGATTAATGAATAATAATTATGTTTTGGGCAGCGGCAACGGTTTTGATTATGAAAGTGTATCATTACAAATCTGTGAAAAAAACGAAGCCACTTATCGTGAATTGCAAAAACTGCTCACCGGTTCCACTCCGGCCTCGTTTTTGGCGGCTTATGTCACTGATATTGATGGCATAAAAGGTGAATATTCTACCGTCAAAGCGGCTGTGGATGCTTCGGTAAGCGGTGATTGCATCCATGTTGTTGCCGGTACCTTTGCCGAAGAAACCATAACAATAAATGATAAAGATATTGATATAGTGGGCCCGGAATATGAGGGCGATAGGCCCATCGCAATTCTGGACGGCGGTAATACCAACGGCATAATCGATGCCAATGGACATCAGTTGTTCGTCATTTCCGGAACATCCATAGTTGAGATGGGCAATTTGGCTTTGCAGAATGCTTCTGCCGCTACTATTGGAGGAGCGATCAATCTCAGTGCCGAACTGACTTTGGAAAATTGTTGGTTTGAAGGTAATATTAACAATTCTTATCGTGGTTCTGCTATCAATGTAGAAGGCACCGGCACTTTGGTGGCAAGGGATACAACTTTTATTGATAACATCTATTTTGGCACAACTGCTTATGGTGGTGCAGTATCTTTTGCCAACAGTAATAATAATAACCAGTTGATCGAATGCGACTTTATTGGCAATGAAGCGACTCAAGCATATGTGGGTGCGGTAGCTGTAAATGCTTCCTCGGTCACCGTAACAGATTGCCTATTTAAAGAAAATTCCGGACATAGTTCCAGCGCTATCTATGCCGATAATATGGCCGACAGTACTATCAATATCAGTGGCTGCATTTTTGACAGCAATATTGGCGTCAATGGCACTACATATACAGCGGCCGGCACGCCGGAATATACTATTTCCGATTGTGTGTTTGTCAATAATACTACCAGTAAAAGAGGTGCCGGTATCTATGCCTCAGGCCCAGCCAGAGTAGTGGATTGTATTTTTGCCGGAAATACAGACCATCCTAACGTTATTAATGATCCTACAGAAAAAGCCGGTGCGGCTGTTTACGGCGCCATCCCCCAAGTATCGGGCTGTGTATTCATTGATAACCATACCATTTATGAAGATGGTGAAGGCGCGGATGTGATTTCCGATATGCATTATAACTGTTTTCTTTATCCCAGCATAGATGCTGATGTTACAGGCAATTACTGGGATGGTAATAATTTGCCCAATGCTACTTGTTTTACCAAGGATCTTGCAAGCTCTTATGTTTATTCTTCAACTAATGTGACTTATGAAGAAGGCGTGGTCAAGATAGATGGTATTCCTGCAAGTGTGGGTTCGCAAAATTTCTTATTGAGCGCCAAAGTAAATGCACCTATCACATTGAGGAGTCCT
>CAYRML010000030.1:0-16620 GCA_964425485.1 uncultured Peptococcaceae bacterium
GCGCTTGAATGGCATTCAAGAGGTCAGCGGTTCGATCCCGCTTATCTCCACCAAAAAAAGACCGTTATAATACCAGTTAAAGGTATATATGGCGGTCTTTTTTTATTGCGGTTTAATGTTGCAAATTGACGGTAGCTAACAAGTAGCTAACAAATATAAGCTTATAATTTTGCAACAGCAGCATTTCAACATGGGTATATTTTTCACTTGACATTGTATTATCTAAAGGTAGTTTTTACGAAATAATTGCATGAATATAAACAACCCGGGTAAGCAAAAAACGGACCTATGTTTTTACATCGGTCCGCCCTGATTTAGCCATCGTCTAAATCACTATCCCTATTGATTTCTTCTGAGAAAACAACCCTGGTATCATCGGTTATGACAGGAGCGGCTTTTTGTTTATGCTTGGCCTTGCCTTGAATCTCAGGAACGGGCTGTTGATCGTTCTTAGGTTTCTGCCTTATTTCCGGGCGTTTCATTCCTTGTTTTGCCATAATATCACCTCGGAATTAGTATTGCCCGCTGGTATTTTATTTATAACCGGATCTTAAAATTGGGGGAAGCATCGTGGCCAAATTTGTTATAAATGGGTGTTTGCCCGGTATGAATGACATCACAAAATCTTGTTGTAAATCATTGGGCTAAGTAGTATAAAGTGAAGCGAGAAACTATGCAAATAGTGCAATGTTATGCCATGCAAGCCAAGATAACGCCAATCAAAAATGCAGTCGTATTTACCATGACTTGTTATGAACGCAACTGTAAACGTGATGTGAACAATGTCTGTAGCGGAGCGTCAAAAATCATCCTTGATTTCAGCTATTATGGGCTTCTCTCTATCAAAAAGACCACAAGGCCAAAGCCTTATGGTCTTTTCTATATTACCAAAGTCAAATTATGAGCTGGAGTTTGCTAATTTAACGGCTAAGAGTAGGCCGTCTCTGTTATACTGGCAGGATATTTTAACCAATCAACAATATGAGGAAAATCACAGGGCCGCTGATTTTGAGGTTTTTCGGTCAAAAGTTTGAATATGTGGTTTTAGTAGCAATACCGGGTATCCTGCCTATTTTCCCGGCCAAGGCACTGATGGTATCTTGTGGGGCGTCGATAGCAATGCTGATTATATAAATATCTTTCTGCTTATAGGGTATGCCCATACGGCCTATCGTATATGCCATGTATTCATGCAGAAGCTTATTGAGCTTTTCCACATTTTCCGGATTCTCAATAATGATGGAAATAATCGCTACTCTGGTTTCCATAAAATCACACCTCGTTTTTATTGTTTTGACCATAGAGGTTTCGGATAGTATCAAGCCTCATTTGGGGCCTAGAATCTGAAATCGCACTGGCCATGTTCGATTTTGTCCAAATATTCCTGGCAGATTAGCCTATTCTTTTCTCTGGGGATAGAGCCCAGCTCTTGCTTTATAAGCTCTTCGCCCACTCTTTTTGTTTCCTCGCTGGCATAATCCATTAGGTATTCCTTCAAGGTGAGTAGGGCATTGGGATGACAGCAATTCTGGATCTCACCGGTTTTGCACAGAGACATAAAACGGTCACCCGTCCTGCCTTCACGATAGCAGGCGGTGCAAAATGAGGGGATATATCCCATTTTCATCAACCAGCGAACGACCTCATCCAGGCTCCTTTGGTCAGAAACGTCGAACTGCTCCGTATCACGAGGCCTTTCCTCTTCCCCATAGCCGCCCACAGAAGTGCGTGAAGCGCCGCTGATTTGGGATACCCCCAGACGGATGACTTTTTCGCGTACCTCTTGGCTTTCACGGGTGGAGATTATCATGCCGGTATAAGGAACGGCAATCCTTATCAGGGCGCAAAGCTTGGCAAAAATATCATCGCTGATGCCGTTGTCAAAGGCATTGGGATCAATATCATCGGCGCGCTTGATCCGCGGCACGCTAATCGTATGCGGGCCGACTCCATGCACGGCCTCCAGATGTTCGGCATGCATCAGCAGCCCAGCAAACTCATACTTATACAGCTCCAGCCCGAACAGAACGCCCAAACCCACATCGTCGATGCCGCCTTCCATGGCTCTGTCCATTGCTTCCGTATGATAATTATAATCATGCTTCGGTCCCGAAGGGTGGAGCTTAAGATAGCTTTCTTTATGATAAGTTTCCTGGAATAAGATATAGGTCCCGATCTCAGCCTCTTTCAGTTTTCTATAATTTTCCACGGTGGTTGCTGCGATATTGACATTGACCCGGCGAATTGCCCCGTTTTTATGCTTGATGGAATAAATCGTTTTAATGGACTCCAAGATATATTCGATAGGGTTTTCCTGCGGATGCTCGCCGCATTCGATGGCCAGACGTTTATGCCCGGCATCCTGAAGAGCGTTAACTTCCCTTGCAATATCCTCCTGTGTCAGCTTCACACGGGGAATAGTTTTGTTTTGCATATGATAGGGGCAGTAAAGACAATTGTTCACACAATAATTTGAAAGATAAAGCGGCGCGAAAAGAACGATTCTGTTGCCATAGAGCGCTTTTTTGATCTCTTCGGCCAGGTCATACATTTCCTGTATTTTTTCAGGGATTTCGCAGGCCAGAAGAACCGACGCCTCCCTGTGGTCAAGGCCGGCGCAGGAGATGCCTTTCCCGGTTTTTTTTGGCTTGGCTTTTGCCAGAATGCTGTCGATCAGCTGCAGGTTGTTTTTATTTTTTTCAGCAAAGTCGAGAGTATCCAGTATTTCTTCATGGTTGATAAATTCGTCCGCTCGAAGCGATTTAGGATTATACATAATTTTCTTCCTTTCTTTCGGGTCAGCTTAACTTGCCCGTTAGTTATTATATTTGCAGTCTCCCCTTAAGAGGCAATTGTATACATAATGCTTCTAATCCTGTTAAAATAAAAAGCTCTCCGCCGCATGACAGAGAACTATAAAAACATAGTAGATTATAGTTATAGCGTCTTGCGGCTCAGATAAATCTTTGCCTTCAGTCGTTAATATTTAACACGGGCTGGCGATAGGAAAAACCATTCGCTGGCGATTATTATTCTACCATTTTTAAGGCGGGAAGTCAAGAACAGGGGAGTTGAACCCGCCTCTGCATTTTGTTTGAGCTGCCAGCTTTTTGTGGTTTTCGTTTTTTGCATAGGAGCAATTCCCCCGTACCCTGTTTGTCTTTAATAAACCCAATTCCGGAATTATCTTATTCAGACAATCCAGAAGGCGCAAAGAAAAAAATATGACATAAAGTCTGAAACTGCAAAAAGAATTAATACTCAAAGCGAAGATTATAGTACAGCGGTTCTTACTTTATCTAAATTCAACCAGTGGGAGAATGGAGGCCGGTTAGTTGGGTATGACTTTGTTTTGTCTTCTTGCATATGCGCACTGTCCGGCTTTGACCATTCGGATATATTAATATTCGGTGCCAAGGATAATCTTGTCTATAAATCTGCTTACTAAGAGGAGCTTTTATATTGACAGAGTAGTTTAAACCTGTTATTATTTTGAAGGTGGGGTACGGAGCTTGGGCCTGTAGCTCAGCTGGGAGAGCGTTCGGTTCGCATCCGAGAGGTCGACGGTTCGATCCCGTTCAGGTCCACCATAATGGGGTGTAGCCAAGCGGTAAGGCATCGGTTTCTGGCACCGAGACGCGTTGGTTCGAATCCAACCACCCCAGCCATGGGGCATTAGCTCAGCTGGCAGAGCACCTGACTCTTAATCAGGGAGTCCAGGGTTCGATCCCCTGATGCCCCACCATTGTATGGAAATACGCACCTTATACAGACAAAGGTGCGTATTTTTATATATTTTTGTATAGAATAGATAGACTATAAAAAGGAGGTCTTTTTATTATTTAGCCATTTCTTCTTGGGCCAGCAACTGATCCCAAGCGGCTTGATTATTGATACAACCCGGATCAGGGCCCATATAATCCTGGAAATAGCCATAGGCTCTGGCTCTGCATCCGCCGCACATACTACGGTTTTCGCAGCTGACACAACCTTCTTTTAAACCTGCGCGATCACGCAGATCTTTCATAATCGGGGAACTATCCCAAATTTCTTTCAGCGTGTTTTTACGCAGGTCTCCTTCGACTAGTGACATAAAAACGCAAGGCGTGACTTTGCCATTTGGCTGTATGGCACAATAGAGGCGTCCGGCACCGCAGCCACCGATATAGTCAGCCAGTATTTTAGCATGTTTGCCTTTAGCAAAACTATAGTGGCTGTTGATTACCATATCATCATCGCTTTGTTGTTGGCAATAACGGCCATATTGGGTGCAGGTGGAGAAAGTACTTATATCGTTATTAACAAAGTTTTCATAAAGTATACCCATCATTTCTTCGCGCATGGCTGGTGGCAGATCTTGATCTATCATAGCTTTCCCGCGACCGGCCGGAATAAAATTAAAGGCATAGAAGGAATTTACTCTGGTCTCTTTGGCCAAATCAATGATGGACTGTAATTCTGCAAAATTATAACGGGTGACTGTAGTCGCCATACCAACACTCAAACCATCAATTTCCACACAATTCCTAATGCCGGCCATGGAACGTTCCCAATAACCTGTACCGCCGCGGAATTCATCATGAGTTTGTGGGTCGATGCTGTCTATGCTGATTTCTACATAATCTACACCGACTTCTTTGAGTCGGGCGGCCACTTCTTTGGTAATTAAGGTGCCGTTGGTGGCCACTGAAAGATGTATGCCTTTTTCATGCGCATATTCGGCTACCGGCCAAAAATGAGGGCTCATAAGGGGTTCCCCGCCGGAAATGGCCAGAGAAGATACATCGTTATAATTCAATTGATCAATAATGTTCAGCCGTTCTTCTAAGGTCAATTCATCAGGCAGTGCATGATGGGCATCTTGATAACAATGCTTACAAAAAAGATTGCAAGCATTGGTAAAATTCCAGACCACAAGGATGGGGGCGGAAAAAACTTGCGGCAAATGCAGGCCATATTCACCAACACTGCGGGCTACATTGGCAATAGCTTTTTGATAGAAAGGTTGAGAAAAAACCTCCTTGATTAATGTTTCTTTATCTGTATTTAATTTTTTAGGCAGAGAGTTAAGGATCAAAAAATAAGGCTGATATTTTAATTTTTTCTCTTTTTCACCACAATATTCAGCCAGTACTTCATGAATATAAGCTTTTCCGGTTGCCTCGTCTCTCTCTCCTAACTTTGCCAATTTATGCTGTATTGAGGGAGTACTGAGAAATTTGCGTACCTTTTCTGCGGTAATCAAAAAGAGCACCTCCAATAATATACGAATAAAATGAATAAATGCGCGGATGTGTTTCGTTTATATATAAATATAGGCTTTTAAAAAATCTTATCTAAAATTATACCTCTTTGAGATTATTTGTCAATATTACAGCTAACTAAAAACAGTAGTTTTTATAAAATATTATGATAATTTAGATTTCATCTTGACAAAAAGTTCAGTTTTGTTATACAATTCATGGGTTTTTATATTTACTTTAATATCATATCATAATATTTTATAAAAAATATAGTGATGAATAAATGTGTCTGTATGCATAACTTGTAATTCGGTGCATATAAGTTTTGAATTAATCCACTTGAAAAAACAATATCATTTTTTAGTATAAAAGTTGTATATTTGAAGCTCATTTATCCATCCTGAAAAAGATTTTCAAGCATAAGGAGGGGGAATTATTGGCAGTGATAAAAGTAAGTTTTAAGTTCTTGTATGGCGGTTAATCTCAACAGCTGAGAAGACTAGCATACTTTTTTACTGCAAGTTTTTAATTATATAAAGTGATAAACAACTATTAATATACTTAAAATAAGATTTTTTGATATTTAAAATTAGATGTCTTTAATATACATATATGTTATAATCAAATATACAGTAAATGGAATACTTATGAATTAAATTGTCGAAATTTTAGATATACTTATTGGCCATAAGGCAGCCAATTTCAATGTATATAATGTCTGCCGGCACACTTTCAGTTACTTTGCTCTGCACTCCTTTTTCTGTATTAGGAAGCCAGGAAAAATCAGAGCAGGGGGATATACTATGGATCGGATGTATACGAAAAAAATATTTACACAAGTACATAGCGATGCGGAAAAGCAGCCGCTTATACCGCAGGAATATCTGGATTTTGTCAATGATAATATTTCCGGTGGTGTAATTATTGTATTTGCTGATGCTGATTATTCTACTTATTTTATAAATGATACTATGCTGGAGATGCTGGGCTATACTCGTAATGAGTATTTTACCATTACTAAAGGAAAATATGTAAAATGTATACATCCCGATGATCTTGATGAAGTCATAATTGTTACGGATAAGGTTTTAAGCGACAAAGACATGTATTCTGTTTATTATCGTCTTTTGACCAAATCCGGTGATCTTATTTGGGTGAAAGATATAGCAAAAAAAATAGTTTTTGCCGATGGACAAAAGCTGCTTATTTGTCTTTGCATAGATATAACTAAAACTATAGAATTACAGGAAGCATTAAAGATACTGAATGATAGCTATGAATACATAACTTCCTCATTGCCTTGTGGTATTTGCAAGACTTTGGCGGATAAAGATATGACTATACTGTATGCCAATGAAGCTTATTATGATATTTTTGGCTATACCCCCCTGGAGGCTTATGCCGCCGGTTTTACCACAAGAGATTTTGTGATTTGTGAGGAGGATAAACAAAAGGCTCAGCAGGCAATGGATGAGGCGCTTAATCAGGGTAAACATGTTTGGGAAGTGGAATTACATGAGCGGCATAAATCCGGCAGGATACTTAATATCTGGTCAAAATGCAATTATATACCAGAGATAAACCAGATAATTTCTGTTACCCTTGATGTAAGTGAGCGTAAATACATGGAGGAGCAGATACGTATTCGGGAGGAAGAATATCGAATTGTTATCATCCATTGTGATAAGTTGATTTTGCGTTATGATGCCCAAAAACGCAGTCTTATTCTACCGCAGGAGTCTATGGATCTTTTGGGGCTGCCAGCCGTGGTGGAGAATGTGCCTTATTCCCTGATTAAAGCTGATCTTGTTGCTGCCTCCAGCCAGGAAGAGTATATCCGATTTTATGAAAGTATGATAGCTGGCCAGCCTAAAGGTTATTGTGTTGTTTGTTTAAAAAATGCAACCGGTAATTTTGCCTGGTATCGTTTGGATTATACAATGATCTATGATGAGAAAAAAAGTCCTTATCGTGCTATCATTTCATATGAAGATATTACGGAGCAGCGAGAAAAGGAAATGGCTTATGATAAGTGGCAACAAAGTTTCTCCATGCTGTCAGAAGAAAAAATAATCTATTATGAATTCAATCTGACACAGGAAGTATGCGAGTTGGAAAAGGGCGCTTTGGTCTATCATGTTTTGGATAAAGTGGTAAATACGCCTACGGCTATTTTTGCTTATGTAGCGGAGCATTTTGTTTATCAGCCTGACAGAAGAAAATTTTTGGATTTTACTAATCGCGATCGTCTGTTGGCTTATTATTACAGTGGCATTACAGAAGATTCGTTAGAATTTTGCATTCAGAACGATGATGATCCTCCCCGGTGGCTGTGCGCTAATATCCAAATGGTTCAGTATCCTTATTCTCAGGATATTAAAGCCTATGTGTTATTTGAGGATATTGATAAACACAAACAGCAAGAACTAGCTATGCAGGCCCGTTTGTCGGAAGATTCGCTGACGGGCGCTATGAACCGTACGGCTTTTATCGAGCGGGTGAAAGAAATTCTGCAGCAAGACGGCGACGGACAGTATGCTTTTGTGATGCTGGATATCGATTATTTTAAAAGTATAAATGATAACTTTGGCCATGTTTTTGGTGATGAGATACTTGTTAATGTGGTCAATGATCTAAGAAAGGCTTTGCGGGCTGACGATCTTATTGGGCGTTTGGGCGGGGATGAATTCATGATATGCATGTGCAATATACCTTTTTATGCGGTGGAAAAAAGAGCCCAATTCCTTATCCACATGATTGAAAGGAAGCTGTCTGATTATATTTCTGTTTCTGCTAGTATTGGCATTGCCCTTTACCCCTGTGACGGCAATACTTTCGAGGAACTTTATCTTCATGCCGATGTGGCATTATATAATGCTAAACAAAAAGGGCGCAATTGTTATGTTGTATATCAGCCTTATATGTCCAAAGAAACCTGGATTCCCAATAATACGCCCATAATATATAATAATCAGGATGATTTGATAAATAGCAGCTTGGCAGAGGATATTGCCGACCAAAAGTGCAAAATTTTAGAAAAGTTAAAAGAAGATGAGCGGTATCGCATTATTATGGAATTTTCCGACGCGGTAATCATAGATCAAGATTTAAGAACGGGTGCTTTTTTTGCCGGTCACAATTTTGCTGAATATCTTCTGACAGAAGATGACATATCCGAGATAATAGAAGGCTCTTATAACGGCGACGCCATATATATAGATGATAGAAAATGTTTTACCGAAGCTTTGCTAAATCCGATTATTGCCGGAGAAAGGAAAGCGGATATTGTTGTGCGCTTGCAAAAAACCGATGGCCATTATCAATGGAACCGCGTCTTGGTTGTATGCATGCATGATCGGGCCGATAGATTAGAGAGAGTTATCTTTATGATTAGTCCGGTTGATAATATCCGGGAACAAGTATTCAGCAATCAATAAATTAGGTTGCCATAAGCCGATAGGGATGGGCCCCTCCCTGGGTATCAAGTGGTTATTACAAGTATTGCTTAAAGTATTGCTATAGAGAAAAATTAAGTTCCGGCTGCTGTCTTGGCTCCGGGATTACTTTTTATTTGCATATGGACAATACACATTTTTACAAATTATTATATTTAATACAAAAATATGTTGCTTTTAGAAAAAGAGACTAATATAATATAGTAGTTGAGGATTAATATATCTTCAATAAGATAATATTCTTTTTGTTCCATAATAATTATGTTTATTTTTTGAGGTATATGATAGGAGGTGTGAGTTTTTAATTTACCTTAATGTTCAGTGATACGAAATTCTGCTGGATTGAACATAAGGCAGATAGCCCGCTCAGATTTTTGCTATCATAATTAATTTTAGTACAAGTTTAAATAAGATGTTGTAAAGGAGGAAAATGATTCAAATGGATTTGATTGCAGTGATCATTGCCGGTGTATTAGCACTTATTTTTGCACTTATCTTTACCAAATGGGTTTTGGGAAGAGATGCCGGTACTGACAAAATGAAAGAGATTTCCAAAGCGATCCAAGAGGGTGCTATGGCCTTTTTGAATCGCCAATACAAAACCTTGATCCCATTTGTCATTATTATTTTTGTGGTATTATGGCTGGTCAAAGGTTCACCATCCGCTATTTCCTTTGCAGCCGGCGCTGTGCTTTCTGCCGTTGCCGGCTATATTGGTATGTATATAGCTACCAGAGCTAATGCTCGCACCACACATGCTGCCCGTACCGGCCTTAACGCCGCCCTGGGCGTTTCCTTCCGCGGCGGCGCGGTTATGGGACTGTCTGTTGTTGGTTTGGGTATACTGGGTGTTACCTTCTTATATTTGGCCTATGGCGATATTGTTATGATCAACAGTTTCGCTTTCGGCGCCAGCTTGATCGCATTATTTGCCCGTATCGGCGGTGGTATCTTTACCAAAGCTGCCGACGTCGGCGCCGACTTGGTCGGTAAGGTTGAAGCCGGCATTCCGGAAGACGACCCGCGTAACCCTGCCGTTATTGCCGACAATGTCGGTGACAATGTTGGCGACACTGCAGGTATGGGTGCCGACTTGTTCGAATCCTTTGCCGCGTCCACTATTGCTACTATGGTCATCGGTGTTTATACCTATGGTGTTACCGGTGCTGTTTTCCCCTTGCTGGTCGGTGGTGCCGGTATCATCGCGACGATCATTGGCTGCTTCTTCGTCCGTACGGGTGCAGGGGCCAATCCGCAGATGGCTTTGAATAAGGGTCTGTGGGGTACCAATATCATCACTGCGATTGTCACTTTAGTGCTGGCTTTGAATATGTTCCCGGAAAATGGGTTGAAATTATTCTTTGCTGTTTTGATGGGCATAATTGCTAATATTCTCATCGGTCTTCTTACCGAATATTATACCTCTAACACCAAAAAGCCCACACAAAAGATTGCCAAAGCTTCTCAAACGGGTGCGGCAACCAATATCATCAGCGGCCTGGCCGTTGGCCTGGGCTCTACCATGCTGCCAGTAATCGTTATCGTCGGCGCTACTTTGGCCGCTTATGCTTTTGGCGGCGTTTTTGGTATCGCTATGGCTGCTGTTGGTATGCTTTCCACAGCCGGCATGATCGTTTCTATCGACTCCTTCGGTCCTATTGCCGACAATGCCGGCGGTATTGCAGAAATGGCCGAATTGGATCCCTCGGTGCGTGAAATTACCGATAAATTAGACTCCGTTGGTAATACTACCGCTGCCGTAGCCAAAGGTTTTGCCATCGGTTCCGCAGCTCTGACGGCGCTGGCTCTCTTTAACGCCTTCAGTCAAGAAGCGGGGCTGGCAAATATCGATATTCTTAACCCGGCAGTTATGGCCGGAGTCCTGATTGGCGGTGCGGTACCTTTCCTCTATTGTGCCTTTGCTATGGATGCGGTTGGTAAAGCTGCCTTCGATATGATCGGTGAAGTTCGTCGTCAATTCAGGGAAATCCCTGGACTTTTGGAAGGCAAAGCCAAACCCGATTATGCCAAATGCGTTGATATCAGCACCCGTGCCGCTATCAAACAAATGATTGCACCCGGCATCCTGGCCGTTGGTTCTCCTTTGGCAGTTGCTTTCATCCTTGGTAAATATGCCATGGGTGGCATGTTGGCCGGCGTTACGGTCAGTGGTCTGATGCTGGCCATTTTTATGGCTAACTCTGGCGGTGCCTGGGACAATGCCAAAAAATATATTGAATCCGGTCATTTGGGTGGCAAAGGCAGCGAAACACATAAAGCTGCCGTTGTTGGCGATACTGTCGGTGACCCCTTCAAAGATACGGCCGGCCCATCCATCAATGCCCTGATTAAAGTTATGGGTACTATTGCTTTGATTATTGCTCCTTTACTTGTTAGATAAATTATAATTAAAAAAAAGCCGCAAGCTTAAAAGCTTGCGGCTTTTTTTATATTCTATTTTAACAGTAAATATTTTTGCGGCGGTATATAGGCAAAAAGTTGTCCCTTATTATCAGCGGCCAAGGCCTGTTCAGCGTCAGCTCTGTCTACTGAACAGAGCAAAGGGCTGCTTTCTGTTATTCCCTTTTTGCCTAAATAGAGGATGGCGCCGGCCGGATAATATTGCAGATCCTGTATGCTGACGGCAACGCTGTCCTTGGTCTCGGCATAAGAAAGCTTGATGTCTGTTTCCCGGACAGCTATATATTTATAGGAAGAATCATGAATATAATCGGGCGGCAGCTCTATCTGCCATTGCGCGGCTAACAGACGGCCGTCATCTTGTTTGATCAGGGGGGAAATATTGCGGCATCCTATCAATTTTGCCCCTTCCATGGTGCTGGGCCTACGAAAAATATCATCTGTATTGCCGATCTCGGCAATAGCGCCGTCTGCCATAATCGCCGTGCGCTGACAATATTTGTAGACCTCTTCTATGCTATGTGATACGTATAAAACCGAGCCTTTAAAAGCATTCAAGGTGGATGAGAATTCTTTGCTGATGGCATAGCGCAGATTTGTATCGAGAGCAGAGAAGGGCTCGTCTAGCATCAGTATATTGGGTTGCTTGGCCATCATGCGGGCTAAGGCCACACGCTGTTGCTGGCCACCTGACAGTTGCCCGGGACGGCGCTCCAGCAGCTCCTGCAATTGCAGCAAATCAACATAAGATTGAACTCTTCTTTGCTTTTCCGCAGTATCGGCCATGATGCCGATGCTGATATTTTCATAAACCGTCATATTGGGGAATAGGGCATAGTTCTGAAACATCAGGCCCACATTTCTTTTTTGAGGAGAAAGGTTGATTTTTTTTTGCGAATCGAAAAGCCTGACGCCATTGAGAATAATTTGTCCCTGATCCGGTTTTTCCACACCGGCGATACAGCGTAAAGTCATGCTTTTGCCGCTGCCGGAGCTGCCCAGTATGCCCAATATTTCATCGGCTGCTTCCAGTTGTATCTGCAAACAAAAGCTGCCCAGATCCTTTTTTATGTCAACATAAATGCTCATGATATATTCCTCTTGAAAAGACTTTTTTCCCTTTTGCCCCAAAAATTCATCAATCCGAGGGCCATGCAGGAAATACAGATGATGATCATGACCCAAATAGCGGCTATATCCATTTTGCCGGCTGCTGTGGAAAAGTAAATCGCCAAAGGTATGGTCTGAGTGACTTTAGGAATATTGCCGGCTATCATCAAGGTGGCGCCGAATTCGCCCAAGGCTCTGGCAAAAGCTAAAATCAGGCCGGCAGCTATGCCCGGCCAGGCTTGGGGGATAGCGATGCGTAAGAATATTTTAAATTCGGAAAGGCCCAGCGTGCGACCGGCCCAAATCAGATTGCTGTCCACTTGCTCGAGAGCGCCTCTGGCAGCCCGGTACATTAGAGGGAAAGAGACGACCACAGCCGCAATCAGCGTTGCTTGCCAGGTGAAGATCACGGAGATACCGATGGATTCCAAAAAAGTGCCAATAGGGCTGTTTTTGCCGAAAAATATCAACAGTAAAAAGCCCACTACGGTGGGCGGCAAAACCAAAGGCAGCGTGAATAGAACATCCAGTATCCAGGAAAGTTTATTATGGACATTAAGTAACAAGCGTGCAATAACCACGCCGGCAATAAAGACGATAATGCTGGCAACTATGGATGTTTTTATGGAGATTAACAGCGGAGAAAAATCAAATTCCATAGGTTAGCTCCTAATAAAAGAAGGGGATACCAATGAAAATTGATATCCCCTTGTCGATACTAGCAATTGTTTAGAACACATGGGTAAAGCCATAATTAGTGAAGATTTCTTTGGCGGTGTCGGTGAAAAGAAAATCTTCAAAATATTGAGCGGCTTCTTGATTGGCGCTGGCTTTAACAATGCCGACAGGATAAACGATGGGGTCATGAGAATCCGCCGGAGCAGTAGCCACGACAGTGACTTTATCGCTGATCAAGGCATCGGTGGAATAAACGATACCGGCGTCAACATTACCGGTTTCTACCCAAGAGAGAACTTCTTTAACATCTTTGGCATAGACCAATTTGTCGGCTAAAGTATCCGTCAGGCCCAAAGTTTCAAAAACTTGAGCAGTGTATTGACCAACCGGTACGCTGTCCGGTTCGCCCACACCGATTTTGCCGATGCTGTCAGCGGATAATTCTTCAAAGGAGGCAATAGTCGCGCCATTTACAGGAGTGATAAGTACCACAGTGTTTTGCAGAATATCCTTGACGGAATCATCGACCATCAAACCGGCATCGGACAAGGCAGTCATTTGCTTTTTACCGGCGGAGAAAAAGATGTCGGCAGGAGCGCCCTGTTCAATCTGTTGTTGCAGCGAGCCGGAAGAGGCAAAGTTATAGGTGACGGCTATGTTGGGATATTGGGCATTGAAAGCTGTAGCCATTTCTTCCAGACAGTCGGTGAGGCTGGCAGCGGCGGAAACAGTGATTTCGCCCGTAAATTCATTAACGGTAGTTTCGGGGGTTGAATTTGCCTGCTCATTGTTGCCACAACCAGCAAAAACAAAGAGCATCAATACCAGAGCAACGGAAATGGCAAGTATCTTTTTCATAAAAATTTCCTCACTTTTCGTATTTTTATATAAATAAATTTATTTATATAGGCATCAGAAAGTTTTGCCAAAGCTGCAAGCGGGATAAGTGCAGGTTTGGCAGTTAAGGCAAAGGCCGCCATGACCCAGCTTGGCCAAATCTTTTTTGTTGAGTTTTTCCCCAGCCATCACTCGCGGTAAGACCAAGTCAAAAATAGTGCTTTTAGCATACATCACACAACCGGGAAGCCCCATGATCGGGATATCATTATTGTAATAAGCCAGCATAAACATGGCCCCGGGTAAAACCGGCGCCCCGTAGGTTATAATTTCCGCTCCTACAGATTTGATGGAGCTGGGGGTGAGATCATCGGGGTCGACGCTCATGCCGCCGGTACAAACGATAAGATTCGCACCTTCGTTGAGGAAGGAATGGATGGCATCGGCAATATGTTCCACATTATCATCAGCGAATCTTTGTCCCAATATTTGTGCGTCATAAGGAATAAATTTGTCCATTATGACCGGACCAAAGGTGTCTTTGATGCGACCATGAAATACCTCGCTGCCGGTGGTTACGATACCGACTTTTTTATTTATGTAAGGCAGGAGAGTAAAAAGATGACGGCCGGCGGCGATTTTTTGGGCTAGGGCCATTTTTTCTTTTTTAATGACCAATGGTATAATACGGGTGCCGGCAATCTTGTCCCCTTTTTTGACGGGATAATTATTATGACGGCTGGCAATTATGATTTCATCCAAAGAATTTATCTCTTCCAGCAGATCAATATCTACTTTTAGCAATCCCTCCATATCGGCGACCAGTTCTACTTTACCCTCTTTGACGGGAGTTGGACTCATATGCTTATTTTTGCAAATATCATATAATATACAGGCGGCTTCATTCTCATGCAGCATACCTTCTTTTTTTTCCCAAATATAGAGGTGATCTTTGCCCAGAGATAAAAGCACGGGAATATCTTCTTCCTTGACGATATGCCCTTTTTTAAAAGCTACACCTTTGGTTACTCCGCGTATGATTTGTGTTATATCATGGCATAGTATATGGCCTGCCGCTTCGGTAGTCTTAACAACTTGCATTATATACATCTCCTAAATTAAACTATATTTTTATATTAAAATATGGGTTTTCTTCAAGAAAGTAAAGGCTGTAAATCGAAGTATTTTATTTAATATTTCTGTTTTATTTAAATAATAATATCCTTGGCTGAGAATAATAGTAGTATATCTTGGTTTTTTTGTCAAGATATTTTTGTATAAGAAGCAAAAAATGTAATAATTTTCTACAAATTGCCATTCCGGAATTTACAATTATATGTTATAATGTTATACAAGGATTAGCATAGGTGTAAATTGGGGATATTTGGACTCAATTTGAGTACCGTTTTTTACAATTCTTAAAATAGCCCATTTTAGACATAATTCTTATTGACATACAACTGCTTTATACATATTTCTACAATATTTATATATAGGTATATTTGAGGGGTGTTGACTGTATGGAATATAAGAACATAGTCACGCAATTACATACTATACCTCCGCCGCAACAGCCGTGGATCAGTTGTGCTATGTCTCATTATGATGAAAAGTTTGTTGATTGGAACCCTATATGTATAGAAAATCGTGCGCTTTATTATCAGTTCATGACCGATAAAAGCGCTAATCATTATATTGATATTTTGCCCGATGCCTGTATTAATATTTTATTTAAATGCAGCGAAAATGAGCCTTCAGCCGTGGTATCAGGCATTTATGAAGGTTGTTCAAAAATGCCGTTGGAGCCAAGCACTACTTATTTTGGATTCAAGCCTTATTCTGTAGTGGGTATGAAAAATATGAAAGCTGGCTTCCGGGAATTGAAAAACAATACTGTAGATTTCGGTCATGTTTTTGATGATATCAGTATTATTGATAGAATTGCCTTAGCTCCTAATTTGAATGAACGCATAAAGCTTTTTCAAAATTATGCTATGTCTAACTTGGTAAATGAGAAATATATCCCGGATTTTATCGAGTATTGCACCATTTTGATTTATCTTTCCGGCGGTAATATCGGACTTGAAGAAATAGAGCGGGAAACCGGCTATTCCGAAAGATATTGTCGGGAAAAATTTAAAGAAATTTATGGAGTTTCCATTAAGCATTATAGCCGCATAGTTCGTTTCCAAAATGCTTTGCGTATGATCACCAAGGGAGAGCTGGAAGGCATTTCCGACATCGTGTATGAAGCGGGATATTTCGATCAATCCCATTTTATAAATGAGTTTAAAAGGTTTACATTGACTTCTCCGGCAAAATTCAGAAATGCTTACATGAATTTGATGGCTAACCATGAAGTTGCCAACGAAGCCAAGTTCCCGGCCGGTCGTACGACCGCCTCGATTAAAAATACTATTCGGGATTGTTCCCGATAGAAAAATCATCTATTTTAACAGGCCCTAGTGATAAAAACAGCCTTAGCTTTGTTTTTATCACTAGGGCTTTTTCTTAATGATAATTAAACTTTTTCTCCGAATTATACAATTTTTACATGAATTTTTATAGTATTTTTGTAGAAGGCTATAAACTATGGGTATAGTGTTTATCAATATGAAGAAAGACCTATAAAATGAAAGGTGGAAGAAAAATGGCGTTTAGAAAAATTTGGTTGAATGTTAATGGCGCAGAAAGAGTTATGACTTGTGATAACGACAACGATACTCTGGCCGATGTCATCAGAAGACTGGGCTTAACTGGTACCAAAATAGGCTGTAATGCTGGTATTTGCGGCGCTTGCTCCGTTATACTTAATGGTGAATTGGTACGCGCTTGTGTCAAGAAAATGAAAAATATCGAGGAATACAGCACCGTTC
>CAYRML010000031.1:0-16436 GCA_964425485.1 uncultured Peptococcaceae bacterium
AAACTAGATCCTTATATCAATGTCGACCCCGGCACCATGAGCCCATATCAGCATGGCGAGGTTTTTGTCACGGATGATGGGGCGGAAACTGACTTGGACTTGGGTCATTATGAACGGTTTACCGATGAAAATCTCAGCCGTGTCCACAGCGTGACTGCCGGCTCCATTTACCAGACTGTTCTGGATAAAGAAAGGCGGGGAGAATATTTAGGCCGCACCGTGCAGGTCATACCTCATATAACGCATCAAATCAAAGATTGCATAATCTCTGCCGCTAAAGACAATCCGGATTTTGTCATTACGGAAATTGGTGGTACGGTTGGCGATATAGAGGGTTTGCCTTTTTTGGAAGCAGTGCGTCAGATGCGCCGGGAAATAGGCAAAGAATGCCTCTTTATCCATGTCACATTGGTACCTTTTATTGCCGCAGCTGGAGAAGCAAAAACCAAACCGACTCAGCATAGTGTCAAGGAGCTGCGGGCTATTGGTATACAGCCCGATATCATTGTTTGCCGGGCGGACCGCCCGCTCAACAAGGATATTCGCAATAAGATATCCTTGTTTTGTAATGTTGAGAAAGAAGCCGTTATCTTCAATAGCGATGCCAAAACATTGTACGAAGTACCTTTGCGTTTGGCCGAACAAGGCTTGGACGAGCTGGTTTGTAAAATGATGGATGTCAAGGCCTGCAAACCTAATCTGGAACAATGGAAAGCTATGGTGGAAGTGCAAAAATCCCTGCATGACAAGGTTATCATTGCCTTAGTCGGTAAATATGTGGAATTACATGATGCTTATTTGAGTATAGCGGAAGCCTTGGCCCATGGTGGCATCGCCAATCATCTAGATGTGGATATTCGGTGGATACAGGCCGAGGATGTGACATATGACAATGCGGCGCGATTATTACAAGGTGTGCAAGGCGTATTGGTGCCCGGCGGTTTTGGTGAAAGAGGTCTTGATGGCAAAATCGCGGCCATCAATTATGCCCGTATCAACAATATCCCATTTTTCGGCATTTGTTTAGGCATGCAGATGATGGCTATAGAATTTGCCCGTAATGTGATGGGCAAAGCCGGAGCGCACAGCACGGAGATTCGGCCCAACAATCCTTATCCCATCATTGACCTGATGGAAGAGCAACGCCATATCAGTGATTTAGGCGGGACTATGCGCCTGGGGCTTTATGATTGTCATTTACTGCCCGGTACACTGGCCTATAGTTCTTATGGCAAGGAAGAGATCAAAGAAAGGCATCGCCATCGTTATGAATTCAACAATAAATACCGTGAAGATATTGAAGCCGCTGGTATGCGTATAGCCGGTATCAATAGACAGCGTGATCTGGTGGAGATATTGGAATTACCTTCTCATCCCTGGTTTTTGGGTGTGCAATTCCATCCGGAATTCAAATCCAGACCCAATCGCGCCCATCCATTATTCCGCGATTTTATTGCCGCTGCGGCGCGCTGCAAATAAAAAAAACAGTCACTCCTATGCTTTAAGCTAAGAGTGGCTATTTTTTATTTTAGCAGGAAACTTTTGCTTTCTATAAAGCGTCAATATGCTATAATATGAAATGTTAGGGTTTTGATTTTTTGGTAAAGGAGATTGCTTATGAAAAGGAAACATTTTTGGCTGACCGGGGTGATTGTTGTGGTAGTTGTGGTCTGCGCGGCCTTTTTATTAACGCGGGCGGATCAAATACCTATGGCCTATGCGGCGGAAGCCAATATGCAAGCCACAGTTTCCGATACGGCTGGTGTTGATACGACATCGGCATTCAGTATTGATTTTACCGGCAAGGTCAGTGCCGCTGCTGTCCGGAATTCTCTTGCTATAGAGCCGGATATAGAAGTGTCTGTTCATCAGGGCAACAACAATCAGCAAATCTTAATCGTGCCCACACAAGCCTTGGACGCCAATACTGTATATAAATTTCTTCTTGATACGGATGGCCAGCAGCTCAGTTGGGCTTTTACTACCAAATCTTCATTAAAAGTCTCCTCCACATTGCCAGCGAACGAAACCACCAATGTGCCAGTCAATTCTGGTATAGAAATCTATTTCAACTCTGATAAAGTCGGTGATATAACCTCCTATTTTAATATAGAGCCTTTTGTGAACGGGACTTTCAAACAAGAGGGTAACAGGGTTGTTTATATTCCCGATGGCAAATTGCAGCCCAATACTATCTATACTGTGACGATCAAATCCGGCTTACCCCTAGATGGCAGTGATAGCAAACTAGCCGAGGATTATGTTTTTGCCTTCCAAACCCAAATAGAGGAAAAAGAATCATATTGGGGATTTGACAGCCAACCCATGTCTTTTAAAACGGATGAAATCCCCCATTTTAATATCTATGTTGATTGGGTGGCTAGCAGCAGTCAATCCCCTGTATCTGTAAAAGTTTATGCTTATGCCTCCGCAACCGATTTTGCCGGGGCTTTGATTAAAAACGAAAAATCCAAGCCATATTGGGCTTATAACAGAGATTCGATTATCAGCACGGATAAAAATAGCCTGCAAAAGGTGCTGGATATAACAACTGAGCTATCATTCAATGAGGAAAATTATTCTTCCCGCTTACAGCTGCCGGATATTTTAGCGCCAGGCTATTATCTATTATCGGTGCAGCGCAATGGTGAAACAAGGGAGCTGTTATTCCAGGTATCCGATCTCAATGCCTTTGCCTTGCCGGCGGAAAAAGAGATTGTAGTTTGGCTGCATGATGGCAAGGGCCTGGCCGTAGCCGATGCTGCGGTACGGGAATATAATGGCGGTAATAATGGTAGAACCGACAGTCAGGGTCTGTTGACCATGAGAATAAGCAACAAGAAAGATGATACTTTTGATGGTGGCTACAGACAAACTAAAGCCTATATTATAGAAAAAGATGATAAGTCTTTGGTCTTGTTTGATAATAATTATTATTGGCTGGATAACAGCGTGCCAGCAGAATATTGGAGCTATGTCTATTGTGACAGAAGCCTTTATAAAGCCAATGATGAGCTTAAGCTTTGGGGATTTGTGCAGGCTAAAAAAGGCTATGACGATCTTCCGCGGGTGAGGGTAAGCATCTTTCGTAATTATGATACAGAAAGTGCTGTCTTATATGACATAATACCGGTGGAAAACCAGACGTTTTCCAGCACCATCAGCCTGCCTACTCTGGCCAGCGGCTATTATACACTGCGCGTAACTTATGGTGATAAAGTGCTGGCCGAACGCTGGTTCCGGGTTGCTGATTATATAAAACCCACATATACATTGAATTCCCAACCTCAATCTGAGGTTGTAATGGCCGGAGAAGAGGCGGTTTTCAATATTTATGCTAAAGGTTTTGAAGATACGCCGCTGCCTGATCTGGCAATAAATTATGATTTAAATTCCGCGCATAAAGGAGAATCTAAAACTGTAAAAACGGATAGTAAGGGATATGTAAAAATAACCTCTCCAACATCGGCTAATACCAAGGATGAGGGGCCCCAGGGTTATTACCCGCTTATCCAGGGATGCTATCTTTATGCTTGGGCCAAAGGCCCGGAAAGCGGCAGCATCTATGTCCAGGACAGCATAGAAATTTTGCAGGGTGATTTGTATGTGCAAGCAGAAAGCGAGATAAAAGATGACAAGGCCCATATCAATGGTACAGTATATAATACGACTTTGGCTAAAGTTAAGGAAGATGGCCAATTATATCATGATACGGCTGATGTCTTAAGCGATGTTGCCGCCGGACAAAAGGTGGTTGTCAAATATTATCGTAATGACTGGCTGCGCAAACAAACGGGCCAAACCTACGATGATATAAATAAGGTCACCACTCCCATTTATAGATATGATAATCAATATACTTTGATTGAAGAAAAGACCGTCACCAGTGATGCCAAGGGCAAGATTGCTCTCGATTTTGATTTTACTTATGGTAAACCAGCCAAAGATTGGGGTCCGGAATGGGAATTGATCGAGAAAGGCTCCTCATTTCAAGTTGACCTCATAGTGACGGATGCCGATGGCCGCATTGTCAAAAGCAATTGCTATTTTTATCCCACGCCACTTGATATTTATGGCCAATATGATTACTATTATTTGAATGTTGATAAAGAGAAGGGCTATAATCTGGACGAATTGTACAGTGTAACTATGTACAAAAATAATGGTCAAATGGAAGACCGCAAAAATTCCTTCCTCTTCATCACGGAGAGAAATGGCATAAAAGAGGCAAAGATCCAAGACAGCCCTACTTTTAGCGGCAAATTTTTACCTGAATATATACCCAATATTTGGGTCAGCGGCGTCTATTATGACGGTAATTATTATTCGGCTGCCTATCCCGTGGATGTAGCCGTCTCTGTAGAGCAGTTTGCCTTGAATATAGATATCAGTACAGATGCCGAAAAATATAAGCCTGGCGATACGGCCGAAGTTTCCGTAAATGTCACAGACAGCAATGGTTCCGGACAAAAAGCCACAGTACTGATTAGCGTTGTAGACGAGGCTTTATTTGCCATCAGTGAAAATAAAGGTGATATATTAAAATCACTTTACGAAAACTATGTTCCCTCTGGCGTAGGCCGTTATCTTATCAGCCATTTGGCCAAAGATGAGTTATATGGCGGTGAGGGTGGCGCCGGTGCCGGCGCCGATAACGGGTTTATGGAGGAATATATACGTGACTATTTTGCCGACAGTGTTATTTTTGAGCAGATAATCACTGATAAAAACGGCAAAGGCAAGGTCAGCTTCCAATTGCCTGATAATATCACTGCTTGGCGGGTCACGGCCCTGGCAGTTGTCACTGATAATAAGCAGGCAACCAGCGTAAAAGCCGGAGATAGCGAAGGTGAAATTATCAGCACCTTGCCTTTCTGGGGTGAAGTAATTGCCAATAACAAATATTTAGCCGGTGATGCGCCCACCATTTTCCTGCGCGCCTTAGGCCAAGGGCTTTCCGGCCAGGTCGATTATAGTGTAACTTTACAGAATGCAGAAACGGAAGCAACAGTCAAGCAATATGCTGCCAGCGGCCAAATTAATCAAAGAACGGCATTGGATCTGGGTGTTTTAAAGGCCGGAGAATATAATTTATTGGTTCAGATCAAATCAGATAATGGCTTGACAGATGCTTTGAGCCAGCCTTTGACCGTGCAAAAAAGCTTCCAGCTGGTCAATCTCAGTGATCAGGCCGACTTGAGTGCAAAGCCCGATATTGATTACAGTGATACCTATCCTACGCTGGTAGTCTTTTCCTCCAAATATCGCGGCAATGTGCTGTGTGATCTTTGGAGCCTGGACGGCAAGGATTCAGCCAGAGTAGAAACAAGGCTAGCTTCCATGATAGCCAATAAATTGCTCACAGAGTATGACAGCGAGCATTTTAAAGCTGCTACGGAAGCTGATAATGATCTCAGCATTTATCAAAAGGATGATGGTGGTATTGCCATATTGCCCTATGGTTCCAGTGATTTGCTGGCAAGTGTTCAGGCTGCTGCTTTGGACGGTCAATATTTCGATAAAGGTTTACTAAAATCATATTTCTATTCCATTATCCAAAAGCAAAGCAGCCGTGAAGATAATCTATTAGCCATGGCCGGCCTAGCCTCCTTGGGTGAACCGGTTTTGCAGAATCTAAAGAATGCCATGGATGTAGAAGGCCTTTCCAGTGAGGAACAGCTGTATATTTTATGGGGTATGGTTCAATCCGGAGATAAGCAGCCGGCTGGCCAGCTCTTTTCTCAATATTTGCAGAAATACAGTCAAGTTTCCGGTAACAGCATGAGTATTGTGGGCGATGATAAGAGTATCACTGCTACTGGCCAAAGGGTTTCTATAGCAGCCTTAATAGCGGCTGATTGTGGTAATTACGATAATTATTTCCTTTTGCGCAATTATCTGCTTAATGTTTCCTCCACCCAAGTTCCACCTGATCTGATCTTAGCTATGGGCAGCCAGGAGATTTTGCCTAAATTAAATCTGAATGATATATCTTTCACTTACAAGCTGAATGGAGAAAACAGAATCGTTACCTTGCAAGGCCAGAAAGACTTTAGTTTATGGCTCTTGCCCGAACAAATGAAAAACATCAGCTTCAGCGATATTGGCGGTCAGATCAGTATCAGTTCTTTCTATCAGGGGGTATCTGATGCAAAAAGCACGGCCACAGGTAAAATTAGCCGCGCTTATAAGGTGCTTAATAAGAATGAGAGTGATTCTCCTATTCAAAGTAGCAGCTATAAGATAACTTTATCTTATGATTTGCCGGCTAACTTGCCGCAGGGTTGTTATACTATTACAGACTTTATGCCGGCCGGCTTACGCTTCTTTTCTGCGCAGCCACTGGATATCGCCTATGATACTTATTTATATCCGCTCTATACGGATGGGCAGCGCGTATCCTTCACCATCTATAAAGCCGCAGGCGAAGCAGTCTCCGGTAGCGTATATTATTATGCCAGAGTTGTCTCCGGCGGCAGCTTCGAGGCAGAATCAGCGCTTATGACTTATGATGGCAGCAATGAAATTTTCGCTCAAAGCGGCGATTATCAACTAAATATCAAATAATATTCTTAAGCACAGTTCTTGAATGATTATGTTGCCATGCGACCCATAACTGGCAATAGCCAGCATTAGTAATTCCATAAAAAAACACCGATAGCAAAAGCTAGCGGTGTTTTTTTAATATTCATCCAGATTTTCTAAGGCGATCAGCAATTCTTCCATGTTATTAAATTCAATACCGCCTTTTAATAGCTGTTCTTTTATTTCCGGGGCCAAGCGGCCGGTGGCTATGCCTGAGATCTCTGTCGGCTCATGAGCACTGCCTAGCGGCCCCTTAAAGATGGCTACCTGCCCATTATAATCAGCTATAAAGCATTTATCCTGATCGGCGGGGCAAAGACTGGATTCTTCTTTAAAAAGTACGGCCGTGCCGTTTTCACCCCAGAATACCTCCCAGCCTTTATCATATAATTGATTAAATGTTTGATTTATCAGCTGGCTGCTACCGGTTTGATCTGTAGTGATAAGATGGCCGCAAGCATTATAATATATTTCCTGCCTGATAGGCGTATCCTCTGTAATATAATTACTTTCTTGCTGGCTGGTGGGATATTCCTGAAAATCCTCTTTTTCATTACCGCTATATATCTGGACAAAGACGAAAACCAACATGATTGCTAAAAGCGATAAGAGAAAAATGGTAGTTTTGCTGAATGTGGACAGGCTTTTCATCCATTCACCCCCATATCTTTTGTTATATCATGCCCCATTTTTTGTATAAATATAACAAGCAATATAACAAGCTTTTATGAAGGAGAACAGATAATTCTGTCTAATCTTTTAATATGATATGTTTAAAGGGGAGGATATTATGGCTTTAACGGATTTGCAAAAACAAATATATATGCGTAATATAGCCTTATCGGAGGTGGGGGAATCCGGCCAGGAAAAATTGCTGAATTCATCGGTGCTGGTTGTGGGCAACGGGGGTTTGGGTTCGCCGGCATTATTATATTTGGCTGCCATGGGCATCGGTCATATTGGTCTTTGCGATCGTGATGATATCAGTTACAGCAATCTTAATCGTCAAGTGCTTTATACCATTGCCGATGTGGGCCAGTCAAAAAGCAAAGTGGCCGCCCAAAAGCTGAAGGCCATCAATCCTGACCTACGTGTGGATATATATGAAGAATTTTTGCGAGAGGACAATGCCTTAGATATTTGCCGTGGCTATGATATAGTAGTAGATTGTTTGGATAATTTCGCCGCGCGCTTTATTTTA
Source organism: uncultured Peptococcaceae bacterium (assembly GCA_964425485.1). Lineage (GTDB taxonomy): Bacteria > Bacillota > Dehalobacteriia > UBA4068 > UBA4068 > CAYRML01. The sequence goes on from CAYRML010000031.1 coordinate 7,787, forward strand.
AATGATGCTTGTCTTGACTTGGCAATACCTTTTGTGCATGCGGGAGTTTATAAATATTATGGGCAGACTATTACTATTGTTCCTGGGAAGGGACCATGCCTGCGCTGTATTTTTGCTCAGGAAAGTATAGAAATGATGCAAAAATCCAGTGGTAATGATTCTTTGGACGGTGTTCCCGGTGTGACGCCGGGGATTTTCGGCATTATAGAAGCTCTAGAGGTATTTAAATATATTGTTGGTTTACCGGTTAACAGCAAGGGCTTTTTCTATTTTGACGGCTTGCAAATGGAATCTCAAATAATTGAGATGGAACGGGATCCCGATTGTATATGCGGCAAAAAATACAAATAAAAAGAGCGTCCCAAAGACGCTCTTTTTATTTGTATTTTCAGTTTTGTGGCCGGGTAAATATGTGTTTTCCTATGGCCAGGACTAAGAGAGCAAGTAAAGCCCCGAAGATGGCCCCGCAGATAATATCCGAGGGATAATGCAGATTGAGATATAGACGGGAAAAGGCGATCAAAGCCGCTAATATATATGCGCAGACACCCAGTCGGTGATGGGCATAATAAAATATGGTGGCGGCAGCAAAGGCCGACATGGCATGACCGGAAGGGAAAGAAAAGCCATGAGGCGCCGTGATCAAAAGCGAAAGAGTGGGATCTGTTATAAAAGGGCGGGGACGGGCTATGAGCGGCTTCATTAAATTTTCCGCTATCAAGGTAGATAAGAGCAAGACGCAAAGAGCCATAATGCCAAAGCGGCGGTATTTTTTATTAAACAGCATAATTATGGCCACAACTAACCAGATAGAGCCCCAATTGCCCAGTTTGCTGCAAAAGATCATTATATTATCGGCTATCAAATTATGCGGATGAAGGTTGATAAAATTAAATATCCATTGATCTGCTTGTTGAATGATCTCCATTTTTTCTCCTAAAAAAAGAGGGCCGGAGCTGTTAGCTGGCATACCGGCCCTTTAGCATCTTATTGGTTGCAGTTTCTCATCGGATGAAGCTTCTAATCATATAAGGAGCCGAAATTTTCGAAAGGATAAACGCGAAAAACAGCTTTACCTACAACATGTTCGGAACCAATAGTACCGACGGAAGTATCCCGGCTGTCATGGCTTTCGTTTCGGTTATCACCCATAACAAAATAGGAATCGCTATCTATGATCATGTCCACGGCGCCATTGGTATATATATTGGTCAGATAAGGTTCTGTATAGAGCTCATTATTAATATAAACCAGGCCATCTTTGACGGTGATTTGGTCATTGGGCAAACCGACAATCCTTTTTATATAATATTCATCATCACGATCCGGGGCGTCTATGACCACAATATCCCCTCTTTGCGGTTCCGAGATGATATAGGAAATCTTGCTGGTGAACAGCCGATCACCATTTTGCAATGTCGGCACCATGGAAGAGCCGTTGACAATGGTCATTTCAAATACATAGGCTCGCAGACAAAAAGCGATAGCTACAGCCGCTATAATAGCTATTATTATGCCCGCGGCCGAAGTTTTTTTACGATCTTTTTTAACTTTTTTTGTAGTTTTTTCTGGGGCGGCGGGATCCAGATCCGTTTCGGGGGGGCTTTGTTCATTCAAGCCCAGGCTATAATCCTGATGGGCCGCGGCTGCTTGGCTCGGCCCTGGTGGTGATGTCTCTCCGGGTTTTACAAACGGTGGTTGAGCATCTTTTGATTTTTCCTCTGTCAGTGCCATATTTTTCAGTGCGGAGGCGGCAACCATGGTGTCGGAGATATCTTTTAAGATCAGCAGCGATTCTTCTTTGGTACGCAATTTTTGCTGCTGGATGGCCGCTAGCTTCAGGTTGGCTTCCTGCGCGAATTCTTTGGCCGTGGATAATTCTTTTTGGGCCCTTTGATAATCCTTAGCGGCCTGTTCTTTCAGCATATTTGCTGTCAGAAATGCCGCTTGGGCGGCCTGATTTTTTTCTGTTTCCAAATCTGCCTGCTGATTGGCCGCGGCCGCGGCTTCCAATGCGTTTTCGGCTATTTCAGAAGTTTGCTGCGCCATTTCCTGCAAGCGTTGAGCTTCTTTCTCATAATTTTTTAATGAGATCAAAGATTTTTCTACCGCCTCTTCTGCCTGTGCCACGGCACCGGTGGCGGCCTCGCGGGCACTAAGTTGGGCGCTCAAAGCGGCTTCTGCCGCCAAATAAGCTTGTTGGGTAGCCTCAAGTTTTGCTTTATAAATCATATCGGTTTGGCTGGTGGGATTTTCTTTCAGCGCCTTATCCGCTTTTTGGGCGGACTGCATGGCGGCCGAAGCCGCAACAGAGGCATTGCTTGCTTGATCCTGGGCATCTTTGGCTAAGGAAAGCAAGCCGGATGCGCTTTGCTCTTCCGCTTTGGCTTGCGGCCAGGGCTCTGCTGCTGTTTCCGGTTTAGGGGAGATGAAGGAAGTATCACTGAAAGGGATATCTGGTATCGGTATTTTAGGCGCGTATGTATCAAAAGCAGCTGATTTTTCCTCGAGGTTTGCTGCTGTGGTTGTCGATTCTTGTACCGGCCATGATGGTTGCTGAGCGGCAATTTCCGCCAAATCACTCTCGGCTGTTTGTTGGCTGGGCGAAAGCTGCTGGGATCTTATTTGATCCAGAGCTTGCTGGGCGGCGGCTGCGACTTCGTCATCGGGGACTTCAATGGCAGGTTCCGACGAAGCATCTTCTATAAAAGGTGTTTCAGCAAAAGGATCATCAGATAAGGTTTTTCCGGCCAGAGGATTTTCTATGACAGGAATTTCCGCAGGGATAGCTTCCTCCTGCAAATTGTTTTCCTCCACTTCTTTATCCCATGGAGCTTTTTTATCGTTATTTCCGAGCCAAAAATTATCCGACAAAATAATCACCAGGCTTTCTTTTGAGGGTATATTTTTGATATATATCCTATATTATATCATTTATCGAGTCTAATGGAAAAGTTTTTTTTCCCAGGCAGGGATTTTCTCTTTGCAAGCCAAATATTATAGGCGACAGTGGCAAAGGGAGGCTTTAAAATGCAAGAAGTTGATATCTACAGCGATGGCGCCTGTTCCGGTAATCCGGGCCCCGGAGGGTGGGCTTGTGTGCTGATTTATGGCATGCACCGGCGCGAGAAATATGGTGCCGATCCGCTGACCACAAATCAGAAAATGGAATTGCAGGCTGCCCTGGAAGGGCTGAAGATGCTCAAGCGTCCCTGTAAGGTCAATCTTCATAGCGACAGTGCTTATTTGATCAATGCCTTTAATCAGGGATGGATCGACCGCTGGCTGCAAAATAGCTGGCAGACAAGCAAAAAGATGCCGGTAGAGAATCAGGATCTCTGGCTGGAATTATGGCAGCAAAATAGCGTCCACCAAATTAAATGGATAAAGGTCAAGGGCCATGCCGGCCATGCGGAAAATGAGCGCTGTGATTTTTTGGCCCGCCAAGCTATTGCTATGCTATAAAAAAGGCCTCTGAAAAGAGGCTTTTATTTTACAATCAGAACATTTATTTTTGTGTGATGTATAACTTTTTCTGTAACAGAGCCCATGAAAACACGTTTGGTGATGCTAGTTAGGCCGCGGCAGCCCATGACCAAAAGATCATATTTACCGCTATCCGCTTCTTTAAGTATTTCTTCGGAAGGATAGCCCACGGCTACGATATTATGGGTTTTGATATTGATGTCTGTAAATTTTTCCGTTACATAGTCCAAAAGCATTTTGCTGTGCTCTTGTTCTCTTTCCATCAATTCGGCTTGGGTATCATAAATGTTTTTCATCAATGGACCGGGCATTGCGGCCATATTATATATGGGTTCCTGAAAGACTACGGTTATTAATGCAACTTCCGCAGAGCCAAAGGCTTTGGCTGTTTGGGCAGCAACATCAGCCGCTTTTAATGATTGTTCCGAGCCATCGATAGCTACCAATATTCTCATAAAATTTTGCCCCCTTATCCAATATTTAATTTTTATTTTGTTTTAGTATAGACTATTATTATGCTAAAAGTCAATCGGTGTTTTATTCGACAATATTTTTTAGCTATGGAAGGGAAATATATCTTAAACAAAGAATAATCTATAGGATATTTTGAAGGATTGGTGATAAATTTGTCAAGTGCTTTATATGGAGAACTAATACAATATATCATAGACGGGGATGACGCGGCCGTAGACGCGCAAACCGATGCTCTTTTGAGGACAGGGCAAAATCCTATGTCCATTATCGACCAGGGCTTGTTGGCCGGCATGACGCAAGTGGGCGAACTGTTTAAGGAAGGCGAGATGTTTGTGCCGGAGGTGATGATGGCGGCGCAAGCTGTAACAGCAGCATTGGACAAGCTCAAAGCACTAATTTCCGAAGAAGATCTGCCGAAAATGGCTACCATAGTTATCGGTACGGTTAAGGGTGATTTGCATGATATCGGTAAAAATCTGGTGGCTATGATGATGGAAAACAGCGGTTTCCAGGTTATTGACTTAGGTACAGACGTTGCGCCGGAGGATTTTTGTCAGGCTGTAGCCGTCCATGGTGCCGCCATAGTTGCCATGTCTGCACTTTTGACCACTACAATGCCTGCTATGCGGGAGACGGTGGATGCCATCAATCAAGCCGGCTGCCGGCATGAAGTAAAAATTATCATTGGCGGGGCCCCCGTCACAGCCGAATATGCACAGCAGATAGGCGCCGACGGTTATTCCGAGGATGCTGTGCGCGCCGTGGAATTATGCAAAAGGCTATTAAATATATAATTATAAAAATATGAAGGAGAGCATATGCTAATAGTAGGAGAATTAATCAACAGCAGCCGCAAAGCTATCAAACCCCTGATAGAAGCCAAAGATGCTGCATCTATTCAGGAAATTGCTTTATTGCAGGTGCAAACAGGCGCTGATTATTTGGATATCAATTGCGGTACTTTTGTTGATGAGGAAAAGGAAAAGATGGCCTGGCTTATCGATGTTGTACAACAGGTTACGGATAAGCCTTTATGTGTGGATAGCCCCAGCGCCGAGGTGTTAAAGATCGGTTTGGCCGCTTACAAAAACGGTCAGCCTCTGATCAACTCCATCACGGCCGAAAAAGAGCGTTTTTCTCAGATATTGCCCTTGGCCCTGCAATATAAAGCCAAATTAGTGGCTTTATGCATGGACGACGATGGCATTCCGCTAACACCGCAGAAGCGTTTTGCCACCGCGGAAAAATTGATTGGCGATCTTACTGCTGCCGGTATGGATCAGGATGATATTTATCTTGATCCTTTGGTGCAGCCAATTGCCACAAGCGGGGAGGCCGGCATGGCGGTGCTTGAAACCATCAGTGCCATCAAGGCCAAATATCCGGCTGTTCATTGCATTTGCGGCTTATCCAATATTTCTTTTGGCTTACCTAACAGAGCCTTATTGAATAGCACTTTTTTAGTACAGACTATGTCAAGAGGTATGGATGCCTATATACTCAATCCTACTGATAAAAAACTGATGGGGCTTTTATATGCCTCTAATGCTTTGTTGGGAAATGACAATTTTTGCACAAAATATCTAAAAGCTCACCGTCAAGGATTGTATAAAGAAGAAAAATAGTGTCGAACTCTTGACAAAAAAAAAGAATAATAGTAAAATGATTACAATAATGTAAGTATATATACAAAAGCGAAGATCAGGAAGAAGTAATAACCGTCCAAGATATTCCAGAGAGTTCCCGGTTGCTGCGAGGGGCAATATCTGTGTTATGAATACATCCTAGGAGCTACTCACCGAAAGGCTTTGCCCGAGTAGGCTGATGTCGGAACCTTCACCCGTTATCGTGATAGAGTATGTATGTACTCAAAGAGGTCGGCGCTGTGAGGCGTCGATAAATAGAGGTGGTAACACGGTAGATCTTCCGTCCTCTGAGTTAATCGGGGGACGGCTTTTTGTTTTCAGAATAGGATTCAGGGGTATGATAATAAGTATAATTGGGCTGGGATTGATCGGTGGATCATTGGCCAAGGCAATTAAAATGAATACTGATCATACTGTTTGCGGCTATGATATAGATGCCCAAGTTATGCAAAAAGCATGGGAGCAAAAGGCTATAGACAAATCAGGAATTTCTGATGCCCTGGATGCTGATCTGACTTTTATCTGTTTGCATCCCAAAGAAACTATTTATTTTATACAAGGGAATGCAACAAAATTCAAAAAAGGATCCGTTGTGGCTGATGTTTGTGGTATTAAAGCATATATAAGTGAGCAAGTAGATGAACTTCTACATAATAACGGCGCCTTTTATGTGGGTACGCATCCCATGGCCGGTCGGGAATTTTCCGGCTTCGATTATGCGGATGGAGGGCTTTTCCAGGGCTCCAGCTTCATTATTACTAAGACGGATAATACTTGTGAGCGGGCTGCGCTTGTAGTTTCCGATCTTGCCAGCGCTATCGGATTCCAAAAAATAATTTCCAGCACTCCCAAACAACATGATGAAATTATCGCTTATACCTCGCAGTTGGCTCATTTAATCTCTAATGCTTATGTTAAGAGTCCATCTATAAAAAAAGAGGGTGGCTTCAGTTCCCACAGCTTCCGAGAGCTCAGCCGGGTAGCCAAACTGGATGAACATTTGTGGAGTTCTTTATTCATCCTGAATCGCGATGCATTATTGCAGGAGCTTGACACATTTATAAGTAATCTTAAAAAATATGGCAATGCTCTGGCCAACAATGATGCTGATGCCATTTATATATTGTTGAAAGCAGGACGTATCATTAAAGAAGCCAATTTAGGCGAATATGATAAAAAAGATTGATTATGGGCAAATTTAATTGCCCTTACAACTGGGTTAACCGATGTTCATATTGGTTTTAGGAGACCATTATCAAGTGCTTCTTGGCCAAGCGATTCAGTTATACGCGTCCTACTGGCGGACTATTTCTTTGATGCATATTCCCCAATAGCGGCAAGATTAATGATCAGATTAAAAAGTTAATATATTAGAGGTGTACCGGTTGATCCTGGGGTGACTTTTTTAGCAGATGGTCTTGATGTACCGTAATGTCGACTCAAATATTTCACTCCATCAGATAACCAAATCACGGAGGGTATCAAGATAATGGCTGATACCGTCAGTGAATTCCTCCGCTAAACATAAAGATAAAGGCCGCCTGTCGGGATAACAGGCGGCCTTTATCTTTATGTTTATTATATATAATAAAGGGACTTGCCACCGGCAAGTCCCTTTATTGATTGTCTTAAACCATAGTATATAATTCTGTCAGAGTGTTTTCTTGCAAAAATTCAGCCATTTGCGGTACCAAAGTAGTGAAGTGCGAACTGTTACTGTGGCTCTCGATAGCGGCCAGATCCTGCCAGGTTTCGATAAAAGTCAGTATCTGAGGATTATTTATTTCCTGATAGAGATTATAAGATATGCAGCCGGCCTCTTTTTGGCTGGCCGCCACCAACTGGGCAGCTACGGCTTGAAATTCATTGATTTTATCAGCTTTAACGATTCGTTTTGCGACTATGGTTATCATAGTATAGCCCTCCTTTTTTACTAGAATAATTGATTTTTATACATTGAAACGGAAGTTTATGATATCACCATCCGCCACTATATATTCTTTTCCCTCCAGGCGGAAAAATCCTTTATCCCTGGCAGCGGCCATGCTGCCAGCTTCCTTCAGTTTATCGAAGGCTACGGTTTCCGCGCGGATGAAGCCTCTTTCTATATCGGAATGTATTTTGCCGGCTGCCAATTTGGCGGAAAGCCCTTTTTTGATGGGCCAGGCGCGCACCTCATCTTCTCCGGCAGTCAAAAAGGAGATCAATCCCAGTTGTTTGTAGAGCGCTTTTGCCATACGACTGATACCGCTTTCCTCTATGCCCAATTCTTGCAGAAACATGGCCCTTTCTTCTGCTGGCAGCTGTTGTATTTCTTCTTCCATTTTAGCGCAAACAGGCAGGATTTCCATTCCTTGTTCTTGACACCAGGCCGCTAGCTCCTCTTTTTGTGGCCAGGAATCCGAGGTCAATTGCTCTTCATCCAAATTGACGATTACAAGCATCGGTTTGGAAGTGAGGAAAGTTATATGTTTCAGAGCTTCTTTTTCATCATCTTTAAGGTGTAATTTTATCAGCGGCTGTTCTTCTTCCAAAAAGGCCTGACATTTTAAAAGAGCCTCCTCTTCGGCTGGATGCTCCAGCTTTTTTTTATGTCCGCTATTGATGCGGGCGAGCCGTGTTTCTATCAATTGCAGGTCGGCAAAGAGCAGCTCGCTGTTAATGGTATTGATGTCTCGGAGGATATCGATATGGTCTTCCACGTGGATAACATCTTTATTGGCAAAAGCGCGCACTATATGAGCCAAGGCATCAACCTTGGCAATGGCATGCAAAAACTCATTGCCGCTGCCTTGGCCTTGGCTGGATCCGGCCACTAAGCCGGGGACATCTATGATTTCTATTTGAGCAAAGGTGGTTTTTTTCGGCTTGAACATTTCTGTCAGATAATCCAGACGTTGATCAGGCACAATGGCATGAGCAGTATTAGTGGTCGTTTTGCCGGAATAAAAGGCATTGATTTCCACCCCGGCACTGGTCAAAAGATTGAAAAAAGTAGTTTTGCCTACCAAAGGCAGGCCGATAATCCCACAGGAAAGAGCCAT
>CAYRML010000032.1:0-15642 GCA_964425485.1 uncultured Peptococcaceae bacterium
ATGCTTTCTGATAAACAAAAGCAAATCTTAAGCGAAGGACAGGATTTGGATTTTTCTGTAGAAACTAGTCCCGGCCAGCGCCAGCGTGTAAATATCTATCGTCAGCGCAGCAAGCTTTGCGCGGCTATCCGTATCCTTAATCAAAATATACCCTCCCTTGAGGATTTGCAGCTGCCGGATGTTATAAGCAGGCTTGCCGATGAGCCGCGAGGTTTGATCTTGGTCACGGGTCAGACCGGCAGCGGTAAATCTACTACTTTGGCCGCTATTATCGACCGCATAAATATGAGCAGGCGCTGCCATATCATAACCATCGAAGATCCTATCGAATATGTGCATAAAAATAAACTGTCCATGATAAACCAGAGGGAAGTTGGCAGTGATGTTTGTTCTTTTGCCGCCGCTTTGCGCTCTGCTCTGCGTGAAGATCCTGATGTTATTCTCGTGGGTGAAATGCGCGACTATGAAACTATCGCAGCGGCTGTGACCGCTGCCGAGACGGGGCATTTGGTGCTTTCCACCGTGCATACTTCCGGTGCGGCCCAGACTCTTGACCGCATCATCGATGTTTTTCCGCCTCATAATCAAGGCCAGATCCGCACACAGCTTTCAGGTGTGCTGAAAGCTGTCATTTCCCAACAACTGCTGCCTTTGGTCAGCGGGAACGGCAGGATAGTTGCCACAGAAATTCTTATAGGCACCGACGCTGTGCTAAATCTCATAAGAGAAAGCAAAGCCCATCAGCTGAAAACCATGATGCAAGCCGGCGCCGATACCGGCATGCATACTCTGGATGCCAGCCTGGCTCAATTGGTCAGAGAGAAAAAAGTGACTTTGGCAGAGGCTTTAAAAAAAGCCAACTCTGCTGATGAACTGAAACAATATTTACATGCATAATAAAAAAGTGAGCTATATAGCTCACTTTTTTCCTGCTCTTTTTACAGCTAGATAAATAGCGCATTGCAATCGCATTTTTTCCAGCTCACAGCCCAGCTTATAGCTTTTATCGATATTGCCGTTACTTTGAAAATTGGCGGCTGAGCAGCCACCGCTGCAATAGAAACGGGCCCAGCAATCCCGGCATTCCTCTCTGCTATAGATGCTGATTTTGGAGAATGAAGCCGTTTTTTCTCTGTTGAAATCGCCGTCTAGGATATTGCCCATCTTGAATTCTTTAATCCCGACGAATTGATGGCAGGGATAAATATCCCCTTCCGGTGTTATAGCTACATATTCACAGCCGGCGCCGCAGCCGCGCAGGCGTTTGATAACGCAAGGGCCTTGCTCCAGATCCACATTGAAATGGAAAAAGTTAAGATATTCTCCTTTTTGCTCCAATTCCAGCATTTTATCCGCTAATTTCCAATATTCATTCTGCAAGCAGGGCAAATCCTTTTCCGACAGCTCATAACCGCAGCCTTCTGGGGCGCTGACCGGTTCGATAGATATTTGATCGAAGCCATTTTTATAGATATCCAGCACATCATGGCAGAAATCAAGATTATATGCCGTATATGTGCCGCGCACATAATAGTCCTTATCCCGGCTGCGCTGTTGCACCAATTTTTGCATTTTGGGCAAGAGGATATCATAACTGCCTCCGCCATTGATGGCGGGCCTCATTCTGTCATTTATTTCTTGGCGGCCGTCAATCGACAGGACTACATTGGACATTTCTTGATTTATATAATCGATGATCTCATCATTCAAAAGCAGGCCATTGGTGGTGATAGTAAAACGAAAATTTTTATTATGCAATGCACCTTGTTCTTTGGCATATTCCACAGCGTCCTTGACCGTCTGCCAGGCCATGAGCGGTTCCCCGCCAAAAAAATCGATCTCGATATTGCGGCGATTAGCTGACTTTTCTATGACAAAATCAATGGCTTTGCGGGCTGTTTCGCTATCCATAAGCGAACGCTTCATGCCAAAATCGCCGGTTTGAGCAAAGCAATAACGACAACGCAAATTGCAGTCATGCGAAACATGTAGGCAAAGAGCTTTTACTGGCGTTTCCGGCAAATTGATTTTTTCCAGAGGAAAAGGCTCGTCGATGGAAAAGAGCAAGCCATTTTCATATAAATCATATATCTCGGCATATGTTTCTTGGATTATATCTTCCTGAAAAATTTTTTTTAATTCGGTCAGCAGGGTTGATGGGCACACTAATGTCAGCGGTGCTGATAATTTGCCGCAAATTTCATAAGCTAGTTTATCCATGCTGTGCACTGCGCCGCTGGCTATATCGAGCACTATATATTCTCCTTTGTGCTCAAATCGGTGTATCATATTTTTCTCTCCTTAATTAATAATTAGAAAAAGAGCAGGCATTCAATGCCTGCTGCTTTGTTTTATCTTTTTGTATTTCTGTTTTCGCATTTTTGATTGGCGATGGTGCAGGAAGTTTTGCAAGCTGATTGGCAGGAAGTTTGGCATTCACCGCATCCGCCATATACAGCGGTCTTTTTTAGGTTACTGTGGTTGATGGTTCTTATATGTTTCATATTCGGTCTCCTTTAATTAAAATCACATACTACATAATACATCAAATCACTCAAATAATCAACAGTGGTTAGGAAAAAATATTCTTTGAGGCTGCGGTTTGTCTTTTGTCTTGCAGCATAGTATAATCAATTTGATGCCTAGAAAAGAGGGAGTAAAGATGAGTCAGAAAAAGCCTTTATATGATACCTTGATCAAAGAGGCGCAAAGGAAGACATTGCGTATGCATATGCCCGGGCATAAAGGTAAAGTCCCAGCTGGTTTTTCTGTTGCGGATGTTTTTGCCATTGATTTTACGGAGCTGGATGCTACCGGCAACCTTTATGAAGGATTGCCTCCTATCAGCGAGGCTGAACAGCTGATGGCGGAGGCGGTTGGCGCCGCTGATTGTTTATTCCTCACGGGTGGTTCCACACAAGGGATCATGACGGCTATGTCTTTAGCCTGCCCCATAGGCTCTGCGGTGCTGGTGGACAGAGGCAGCCATCGCTCGGTTTGGAGCTCCTTGGTTCATCTAGATCTCAAACCATACTTCTTATATGCAAAAAGGCTTATGCCTTGGGATATCGCAGCGCCGATTACCCCAGAGCAGGTGGAAGAAGCTTTGCAACAAAATCCGCAGATCACTGCAGTCATCATCACCTCTCCCACTTTCTATGGGGTGCTCTCCGACATCAGACAGATTGCTCAAGTGACGCATAAACATGGTGTGCCTTTACTGGTCGATGAGGCGCATGGCGCTCATTTGCCTTTTTTATCCAGCCAAAGAGGGGCAATTGCTCAAGGAGCTAATTTAGCTGTGGCCAGTGCTCATAAAACATTGCCGGCATTGACGGCTGGGGCTTTTTTGTTCGCCGATGGCAGTTATGATATGCGGCAATTACGGCGGCGGGCATCTATGTTCGGCACTTCCAGCCCCGCTTATCCGGTGATGGCTTCCATGGATGTGGCCAGAGCTTTTATGACAGGGGAGGGGAAAGACCTGTATAATCAGGTAGCCCGGCATGTATGTGGGCTGCGCCAATGTATCAATGCAGGTGGTATATTCAAGGCTTTGGCGGAAAATGCAGATTTACATCTAGATCCTACCAGGCTGACGGTGGATGTGGCTAGCGGCGGAATAGATGGCTATAAGGTTGCGCGACTGCTGGACCAACGTTTTAATATAGTATGCGAGATGGCCGATCAAAGGAATATTGTAATGATAATCACCTGCATGGATAGTTGGGCAGACCTGCAATGTATCGAGAAAGCTCTGGCGGTGATTAGGCAATCTGCTGCGGCAGAATCCACATTCACGGAGTCGAGGTCATTCCCGCGGCCTGAACCCAGATTGACTCCGCGGCAGGCAGCTTATGCTGAGATTGAGTATTTAACTTTATCGCAGGCGGCAGGCCGGATCGCGGGGCAGCATTTGGCGCCTTATCCGCCCGGCATACCTGTGGTGGCAGCCGGGGAACTGATCAGCAGTGATGATATCGATTATCTGCGCTATAAAAAATATGATCTAGAAAAAGAGATAGCGGTTATTATTTAAAAAAGACCTGCCGGATGGCAGGTCTTTTTATGATAAGCGGTTTTTGTAATCCTCGTAATTGAAGCTGCGGATAAGTCTTGCCTGACCTTTTCTGTCCGCTATGGCGATAGAGGGCAGGTTCAGGCCATTGAACATATTGTTTTTGACCATAGAATAGTGGGCCATATCACAGAAGACCAATCTATCGCCGGCTTGCAGCGGCCGATCGAAGGAATAATCGCCGATGATGTCACCTGCCAGGCAGGTAGGGCCGCCTAGGCGATAGGTATAGGCCTTTTGCTGGGGCTGAGCGGCGCCGAGCAATGGCGGCCGATAGGGCATTTCCAGCACATCCGGCATATGGCAAGCAGCGGAAGTGTCCAGGATAGCGGTTTCTATGCTATTTTTGACAACTTCCAGCACGCTGGCCACCAGAAAACCTGTGTTTAAGACCACGGCTTCTCCCGGTTCCAAATAGATTTGCAGATCATGTTTTTGTTGCAGGCGTCCAATGCAGCCAACCAAGGCCTCTATATCATAATCTGCTCTTGTGATATGATGTCCACCGCCCAGGTTGAGCCAGCTCATTTGCCGCAGATAAGGCCCGAAATCCCTCTCCACAGCGGCCACGGTTTGCAGAAGGGCGTCGGCATTTTGCTCGCAAAGTGTATGGAAATGCAGTCCGCTGAGGCCTTCTAAAAGGTCAGGGCGGAAATTTTCTATGCTGACACCAAGGCGTGAGCCAGGTGCGCAAGGATCATAAATGGCATGATCCTGAGTTGAGCATTGAGGATTGATGCGCAGGCCGCAAGAGCGTCCGGCGTTTAGAGCCTGTTTTTTGAAGCGGCTCCATTGATTGAAAGAATTGAATATTATATGGTCGCAAAGGGAGATTATCTCAGGAAATTCGTCTGTGGTATAAGCTGGGCAAAAGATATGATTTTCTTTGCCCATTTTTTCTTTGCCCAATTTGGCCTCGAAAAGGCCGCTGGCTGTGGCACCACTTAGATATTGGCCGATGAGCGGATAAAGCTCGAACATGGCAAAGGCTTTTTGCGCCAGCAGAATCTTACAGCCACTTTTGTCCATAACATCGCTCAGAATACGCAGATTTTGCAAGAGCAGCTGCTCATCAACTATATAATAGGGTGTTTGTAGTTGCTCGATATCGAAATTTAGTCGCATGATTTAATCCACCAGCTCCGGATCGAAGCTTTCCTGCCAAGGCAGGCCCCATTTGTTCAGAGCCTCCATGAAAGGATCCGGATCGAATTCCTCGATAGTATAGACGCCGGGCCTTTTCCACGTGCCATCCATCAGCATCATGGTGCCTATCATGGCCGGTACGCCTGTGGTGTAAGAAATGGCCTGGGAGCCCAGCTCTTTGTAGCATTCTTGATGGTCGCAAACATTATAGAGATAGTATTTTTTTGGTTTGCCATCTTTGATGCCTTGGAAAATGCAGCCGATATTGGTTTTGCCTTTGGTTCTGGGCCCTAATGTTGCCGGATCAGGCAGAACAGCTTTAAGAAATTGCAAAGGTACGATTTTTTGGCCTTCATAGTCGATCGGTTCGATGGAAGTCATGCCAACGTTTTCCAGGCATTTCAGATGGGTGAGATAGCTTTGTCCAAAAGTCATGAAAAAGCGTATTCTCTTGATGCCTTTGATGTGCAGGGCCAAGGATTCCAATTCTTCATGATGCATCAGATACATATCTTTGGGGCCGATTTGGGGGAAATTATAGACCCTTTTTATTTCCATTGGTTCGGTTTCTACCCACTGGCCATTTTCCCAATAGCTGCCTTTAGCCGTGACCTCGCGAATGTTGATTTCTGGATTGAAATTGGTGGCGAAAGGATAGCCATGATCACCGGCATTGGCATCAAGTATGTCTATATAATGTATTTCATCAAAATGATGTTTTTGAGCATAGGCGGCGAATACGCTGGTCACGCCGGGATCGAAACCGCTGCCTAATAGTGCGGTGATTCCGGCCTTTTCAAAGCGTTCGCGATAGGCCCATTGCCATTTATATTCAAATTTAGCCGTGTCCGGCGGTTCATAATTGGCTGTGTCGACATAATGGGTCTTAGTAGCAAGGCAAGCGTCCATTATGGTAAGATCCTGATAAGGCAAGGCCAGGTTCAGCACTACATCAGGCTTGAATTCGTTGATGATTGCCACCAATTCATCAACGTTATCGGCGTCTACCTGGCGGGTTTGGATTTTAGTTTTGCTGTTTTTCAACTTTTCCTTCAGAATATCGCATTTGCTTTTAGTGCGGCTGGCGATGCAGATTTCCTCAAAAATATCGCTGTTTTGGCAGCATTTTTGGATGGCTACACTAGCTACACCCCCGCAGCCGATGATCAGAACTTTTCCCATAATAAATCCTCCTTACTCTTATATAAATCAGAGAGATAGCAGTAATTCTCGTAAAATTTTGCAGGCTGTGGCCGTGGAAACGCCGCTTTGATCATAAACAGGGCATAATTCCATCAAATCACAGCCGACGATATGTAATTGGCTGATCTTTTGTATGGCGTCCAGTAATTCCAGAAAGCTGACCCCACCAGCCTCAGGGGTGCCGGTGCCAGGAAAGATAGATGGATCCAACACATCAAGATCCAAAGTCAGATAAACGGGCCAGCCTTTAAGATATTGAACGGCTTGCTCCAGCCCTGCAAAGTTGAATTTTTGCAGATGGGTGTGTTCTTTGGCCCAGGTGAATTCTGCTTTTTCACCGGAGCGGATAGCGAACTGCCAAATTTTATTGTCGCCAACCAATTCCCAAATGCGGCGCATAACTGTGGCATGAGAGAGCTTCGCACCCAAATAATCCTCACGCAGGTCAGTATGGGCATCGAGATGTATGATATTAAGGTCGGGATACTTGGCAAACATGGCGCGTACTATAGCCAAAGTCAAAAGATGCTCACCACCGATCATCAGCGGTAATTTGTCATCTTGTAGGATGTCTGATGTGAAATCTTCTATCTGTTGCAGCGCCTTTTCCGTATCACCAAAGCAGAGCTCCAGATCACCGCCATCAAAGACGGATGTCTCTTCCAGGTCTTTATCCTGATAAGGGCTGTAGGTCTCCAGACCGAATGATTCTGCGCGCATGGTTTTAGCGGCAAAACGAGTGCCCGGACGATAGGAGGTGGTAGAATCAAAAGGTGCGCCGAAGATCACGATGCGGGCGCGAGCATAATCTTTATCACAGCCGAGAAATGTTTCTGTGTTTTTACTCAACATCTTTTAACATCTCCTCCACATAGCTTGGTAGAGCAAAAGAGGCAATATGCAGCCTGCTGTTATAATAGCGAGTTTTTATGCCCAGCATATTCCAGTGAGAAGCTCTTAAGTCATCGATAGGATGATATTTTTTGGCAGAAAAGCCAAACAGCCAATGGCCGGACGGATAGGTCGGTATATGTGCCTGATAAATTTTACTAATAGGAAAGGATCCCACTATTCTTTTATGAGCGCGTTGCATAGCCAGGGCATCATTGGCATAAAAAGGGCTTTCATGCTGATTGACCATGATGCCGTCTTCTTTGAGCGCTTTATAGCAATTGCCATAAAATTCTTTGGTAAAAAGACCCTCTCCAGGGCCGAAAGGATCTGTAGAATCGACAATTACCAGATCATATTCATTTTCGCAGCGACGGATGAATTTGAGCCCATCCTGATAATATATATTGACCCGAGGATCGTCCAAATGGCAAGCGGTTTGCGGCAGATATTCTTTGCACACCTCTACCACCAATTGATCTATTTCCACCAGGTCGATTTGTTCGACAGAGCGATAGCGAGTTAACTCCCGCACCGTACCACCGTCGCCGCCGCCAATGATGAGTATTTTGGTAGCGGCCGGATGCACGGCCATAGGGGTATGGACTATCATTTCATGATAGATAAATTCGTCCTTTTCTGTCAGCATGATAAAGCCGTCCAGCGTGAGAAAGCGGCCGAATTCTGTTGATTCAAAGACATCTATACGCTGGAACTGGCTTTGGGCGCTATAGAGCTGCTTGTCCACTCTCAGGGAGAATTTTACATCAGGAGTATGATCTTCAGTAAACCATAATTGCATAGGCTTACTCTCCTTTCAAAACATTGATCCGGTTGACCTCCATATCTTCCGTACCGGTAAGGGAACAGCCTCTTTCTTTGGCATAAGTGATATATTCGATGATTTCCGCGGTTATCTTTTCCCCCGGTGCCAAAACAGGGATGCCGGGTGGATAGCACATGACAAACTCGCTGCAGATATGGCCAATGCTTTGCCCTAAAGGCAAGGATTTTTTGGCTGCATAAAAGGCCTGTTGCGGTGCCACAACCACCTTGGGGTTAATATATTCGTGGATCAACATGCCACTTTTATTGCCTTTATAACGGCGGCGGATCTCCGCCAAGGAGCTGATCAAACGCTCTATATCCTGCTGACGGTCGCCTACGGAAAGATAAGCCAGGATATTGCCGATATCACCGAATTCTATTTGTATATCATATTCATCTCTCAGTATATCATAAACTTCGATGCCCGCAAGGCCTGTATCTAAAGTGTTGACCGAGAGCTTTGTGATATCGAAATCGAAAATGGTATCACCGTTTATCAGCTCTTTGCCGAAAGCGTAATAATCACCGATATTATTAATTTCTTCCCGTGCATATTCTGCCATTTTGCTGACTTGGGCAAATATATGCTCTCCCCTTGTGGCCAGCCTTTGGCGCGAAATATCCAGACTTGACAGCAGCAGATAGGAGCCGCTGGTGGTCTGCGTTAGATTGATGATCTGGCGCACATAGTTGGCATTGATCTGAGGGCCGATCAAAAGCAGCGAGCTTTGAGTTAAGGAGCCACCAGATTTATGCATGCTGACAGAAGACATGTCCGCTCCCATCATCATGGCGGCGGCCGGCATATCTTGGCCAAAATAGAAATGGGTGCCATGCGCCTCATCCGCCAGCACTTTCATATTATGCTCATGGGCCAGCTCAATAATAGTTTTTATATCAGGGCAGATACCATAATAGGTTGGATTATTGATAAAGATGGCTTTGGCATCGGCATGGTCTTGCATGGCCTGCTGCACATCGGCTGTGGACATACCCAGGGAAATACCCAGCCGATTATCGATTTTGGGATTGATATAGATGGGTATAGCGCCTGTGAGGATAAGGGCATTGATAGCGCTTCTATGCACATTGCGGGGCAATATGATTTTATCGCCTTTTTGACAGACCGACATAATCATGGCTTGCACGGCGCAGGTAGTGCCATTAACCATAAAAAAAGCCTGATCGGCGGAAAAAGCCGCCGCCGCCAAAGCTTCTGCTTCTTTGATCACGGAAATAGGATGGCAAAGATTATCCAATGGTTTCATGGAGTTGACATCTACGGAGAGACAGCTTTCTCCCAGAAAATTGGTAAGATCCTTATTGCCCTTACCTCTTTTATGCCCTGGTACATCAAAAGGAACCACACGCATTTTCTTCAATTGCTGTAGGGCCTCCATAATAGGGGCCCTATCCTGCGAAAAATTTGACAACCCCAAACCCCCTTCGGATAGACTAATTTTTTATAAATAAAAAACCCAAGAGGCAAGAGTGGTAATACCACACCACAAAATCCACTTGAGTCGCTCTTTTACCAACCTGAATGCTATTGAATTGTATAATAAATGTAGCAAAAAGTCAATATTTTATAGGAAGCTGCAAAATAATTTTTATATAGGCGCTAAGCATAAATATAGTGTATATTCATGTGGTATACATACCATATTTATGTAAATTCGATATAAATATATGGATAATTATTACTATTTTGTATAAATATTACAATTTATTAATTTATTTTTGTCGAAATTTATTGCAATTATTATAAAAACTTAATATAATAGCTACTGTACAACCATTCATGCATAGAAAGAGAAAAAGGACATGCTGTATATCTTTATTGGTTGCATAGGATTTGTCTTATTTATAATATATGATCTTAACCAAATACATGGACATAAAAAGCAATTGCGGGCTTTATTTGCTATAGGGTTTGTTTTAATTATATTTGCTACCATCATGATTATTATTGGCCATGTTGGCACATTTCCCTTTCCGTTTTATTTGCGACTGATTTTTGGCATATTAGCGGCAATTAATTTGTGGCTGTTAATCTATTCCTTGTTTTTTGCTTTGCCTTTTAAAAATACCTATATTTCTGCTAATAACCGTAATGTTTGCGACCGGGGCATGTATGCGCTGTGCCGTCATCCAGGATGGTTATGGTTTGCTTTGTTTTATTGCTTTTTATGGCTTTGTTTAGGCAGCATGCTTATGTTTTGGGCCTTTATTTGCTTTAGTTTGCTGAATTTTTTATATATTTATTTACAAGATCGCTATTTTTTTCCGCGTCTATTCGATGATTATCATTGCTATCAAAAGACGACACCTTTTCTTATTCCCAACCATAATAGCATCAAGAGGGCTATTTCTTCGGTTAGAGTATGCCGGAGAATATAGGAGAATCGTTTTATGAAATTAGAAGCAAAGCTGAAAAAACAAAAATTCGAAGAGCTGTGGCAGGAATACTGCGGCTTTTTAGATCTTGATATTGATGAATATATGAATATTCAAAAGCGGTTGATGCTGGAACAGATCGAGCTGTGGAGTAATTGCGGGCTGGGTGAAAAGCTGCTTAAAGGTCAGAAGCCACGCACAATTGATGAATTTCGCCAAACTCTGCCCTTGACTACATTTTCCGATTATGCGGAAACGCTTTTGAATAAAAACAATGATATGTTACCGGCCGAGCCTGTGATCTGGATAGAAACCACATGGGAAGGCGGAAAACATCCTGTAAAATTGGCTCCTTATAGTAAATATATGCTGGATGTTTATCGTAAAAATGTGGTAGCTGCTTTGTTTTTGGCCACCAGCAATAAACGAGGAAGCTTTTCTGTAAAACCCAATGATAAAGTCTTATTTGGGCTTGCTCCCTTGCCTTATGCTACGGGCTTATTCCCTCTGCTTTTGGACGAGGAGATCAGCTTGCGCTTTTTGCCGCCGGTAGATGAAGCTGTTAAAATGTCTTTTAGCCAGCGTAATCACAAGGGTTTTGAAATGGGATTGCATAATGGCATTGATCTGTTTTTCGGGCTCAGCAGTGTCATCAGCTATATCACGGAGGGTTTTGATGATTACCTGAATAAGGGCAGAGACGCCTCTAAAAGGGGCTTTAACTGTTCCCTTTCTCTGCTGCGGCGTTTTTTAAGAGCATCATATAGAAGAAAACATGACGGTGTACCTATATGGCCTAAGGATATTTTCCGGCTGAAAGGCTTTGTTTGTGCCGGCACCGATACGCATTGTTATAAAAATTTTTTGGAAGAAGCTTGGGGTTGTAGGCCGATGGAGATTGCCGCCGGCACCGAGCCTACATGCATAGGTACAGAAACCTGGGCCCGTAATGGACTGGTGTTTTTTCCTGATGCCTGTTTTTATGAATTTATCCCCGAAGAAGAAATGATGAAAAACCTGTCCGACAGCAACTATGAGCCTCATACTTATCTGATGGATGAATTGATTCCCGATCATAACTATGAACTTGTTATTTCTGTGCTCAAAGGCGGCGCTTTTGCTCGTTATAGGGTGGGCGATGTTTATCGCTGTTTGAGTGTCGGCCGCAATAAAGAAGGTATAGCTTTGCCTCATCTGGCTTATGTGGATAGGGTGCCTACTATTATCGATATTGCGGGCTTTACTCGTATAACAGAGGATTCTATCAATAATGTCATAGATATGTCCGGCCTGCAAATCTATGATTGGATTGCGGCGAAGGAATATAATGAGCAGAATAAGCCGTTTTTACATATGTATATTGAGCTTTACACCCATAATTTGGGCTTTGTAGCATCCACGAAACAGGTGCTGATGGAGCATCTTAGTATCTATTTTAAGTATTTTGACAGTGATTATAATGACCTGAAAAAATTATTGGGTATGGAGCCTTTGAAGATATCGGTTTTGCGTTCCGGTACTTTGGATAATTATCGCATGGCCACCGGCAAAACCATCTCTCGCATGAATCCCCCACGCTACGATATAGCGGAGCTGTTGCGCTTCCAGCAAGAAGATTATGCTTGCCTGGACAGGAGGTGCGGATTGTGAATACTATCCCGTACTTATACATACCAGTAATTGCTCTGTTTTGCTATCTGTTTTTACTGACGGCCTTTGTTGCTGCGCAAAAAAACAAGACAATCCGTTCTTTTATGTGGATTTTAATTGCTTTCATCCTGTGGACAGGCGGTTCTGTCTGTATGCGTCTGCTGCTGGCTCCCGGCATCAGTTTTTGGTATTATGTATCTATTCTTAGCCTTTTTACCACGCCTCTTTTACTATATAATTTTGTCTGCAATTTCTGGGATATTAAAAGCAGTGCCCTGAAAATCATTTGGTTTATCGGCACTTGCGTGGTTTTATTGCTGACCTATTTACAAGTTTTTTTGAAACAGCCGCAATTTGTAGAATTAGGTGACGGTACCGCGGTATTCCTCTATGAGATGGGCCTGCAAATAATTATTCCTACATCCTTTTTCTTTGTGGTGCTGTTATCTATTGCTTTTTTAGTAATCAAACAGATGAAGCAAAAGAGCATGCCATCTCCCTGGCTGACGCCAGTGCTGATTGGTATGCTGTCTCTGTTTGCCGGCAATTTGCTTTCTATTATGCCTAATAATATCTTCCCTTGGGATACTCTTTCCGGCATTATTAATGCTCTGTTTTTATTCTATGCTCTTTATAAAAAACGCCTTTTTCGGCTGCATCTTTTAATTTCCCGCGGCACTTTATTTGTAATCGCTGTTGCTATAGTCTGTTTTATTTTCTTTTCCTTACTCCATCCAATCCAGGACTTTATAAATACTTATTTTTCTAAATTCGTTGATTACCAGCCGCTGATTATAGCTCTTGTTTTTATGGTTGTTATCTTGCTGTTCTATAAACTAATATTAAAATTTGTTGATAATACCTTTATCAAGGAAGAACAATTGCGTACGCAGAGAATCAAAGATTTTACCGTCAATATCTCCAAAAGTTTAGATCTGGACGAAATTTTATCGGAATTGACAGCCGTGATTAAGGACATATTATCTGTTGATAAAGTTTATGTTTGTATGCTGGATGAAAAAAAGGAACATTACCGCGCGGTTTGCGCGGCCAGTCCTCTGGATGCCAAGGATTTTTCTTTGGCTGTGGGTAATCCTTGTGTCCAATTCTTTGAAGGTGCGGATTCCTGCCTGATTATCAAAGAGTTTCAAAGATCCACCATGAACAGATCTATGTGGGAAAAGGAAAAGAGGCTGCTGGCTGATTTGAACATTGGCTGTATCCTGCCTTTAAAATGCGAAAAAAAATTGGTCGGCTTGGTTTTGATTTCTGAAAAATCCAGACATGCTGATTTCAATTTCGATGATATTACATTTTTTGATTCTGTACAGTCTATTGCCTCCATTGCCATTAACAATGCCAATATGTATGAAAAAGCCTATTATGAGGCACGCAGCGATCTTTTGACCGGACTTTTAAACCGCAAATATTTCCATGAAAAGCTCAATGAGGAATTTGGCAAATGTATTAAACAATCGCTGGCTTTGGTTATTTTGAATATAGATGATTTCAAGCTCTATAATCAGCTTTATGGTAATCGCGAAGGTGATATTGCCTTACAGAATATAGCTCATATCATCACAAACTGTATGTGCAACAAAGGTTTTGCGGCCAGATATGGTGGTAAGGAATTTGCTTTGATTTTGCCTAATTTTGATACTATGCAGGCTTTCAAGCTGGCAAACGAAATTAAACAACAGGTATCTGCCATGCACAAGGGTGAAGAGGTCATGCGTGTGCTGACCCTTTCCGGTGGTATTTGTGTTTATCCCTATTCCGCTTCTAATGTTAAACAGTTGATTGAAAATGCCGATATGGCTGTTTACAATGCTAAAAGAGGCGGCAAGAACAAGATCCTGATCTATGCCATGGAACAAACACAGATTATTGCTGATCGCAGTAAAAGTGCTATTAAGGCAGGCAAATATTCCGATTATGCTTCTACTATCTATGCTTTGACCGCCGCCATCGATGCCAAAGACCATTATACTTTCAGACATTCACAAAATGTAGCTGACTATGCTACTATGCTTGCTAAGGGCATTGGTTTGAACGATGATCATGTACAGATTATTTATGAAGCCGCCTTGCTGCATGATATTGGCAAGATCAGTATACCGGAGGTTATATTATCCAAGCCGGGGCGTTTGACTAGTCAGGAATATAAAGTTATGCAGTCGCATGTGGAAAGCTCCGTCTCAATTATTCGCCATCTGCCATCTATGGATTATGTTATTCCGGCTGCTGTTTCTCATCATGAACGTTGGGATGGTTTCGGCTATCCTCGAGGCATCAAGGGAGAGGATATCCCCATAGCCGGGCGTTGTCTGGCAATTGCCGATGCTTATGATGCTATGATCTCGGAGCGTACTTATAAAAAGCCGCTTTCTTGCGAGATGGCTCTGGAGGAAATAGAAAAGCAGGCCGGACGACAATTTGATCCCAGGCTGGCGTCCATCTATGTTAGCTTGATTCGGGATGGCAAGATGGTAAGCAATGCTTGATTTTTTATCTGGACCAAGTTATTCTCGGGATTGGTGACGATATAATATGGCAAGAATTATTAACGGCTGCTTGATTTGTCAGTCGAAATTAGTATATAATCCGGCACAAGCAATGGATGTGACTTGCTTATGTTGCGGCAAAAAAGACAAGTCTTATGTTATCTGTCCGAATGGACATTATATTTGTGATGAATGCCACCGTAAAAATATCTTACAGGTGGTAGAGAAAGTATGTTTGGCCAGCGACCTGAACGATCCGCTGGATTTGGCCCTGCGAATATTTAATTTGCCCGCCCTACATATGCATGGTCCGGAATATCACAGCATAGTGCCTGCTGTTTTGATCACGGCTTATGCCAATTGGTGTCAAGTCGATAAAGCTCCTTTGATTAGAGAAGCCATTGAGCGCGGCAAGCAGGTACGGGGGGGATTTTGCGGCAGTCATGGTATTTGCGGTGCGGCCGCCGGCGTCGGAATCGCTTTTGCCTTGATCAATAAAGTTACCCCCTGCTCCGTCCAAGAAAGAGGCTTGGCTAATAAGATGACGGCATTGGCTTTGCTACAGATCAGCCAATATGGTGGGCCGCGCTGCTGCAAGCGTGAATCTATCCTGGCTATTGAAGTAGCAAAGAAGGAGTTTGCCTGTTTCGGCGAAGATAGTGATATTAAATATATTTGCAGCCAATATGTGGATAATGAGGAATGTATAGAAATGGCTTGTCCATATCACCCTACTAATGCTAAATAAAGCAAAAAGAACGGCTGTGCCGTTCTTTTTGCTTTATTTAGAAGGATAAAAGGATTTATTTGTCTTGTTCTTTTATTATAACCTCTATATTACAGTTTTTCTCATAACCATCCAAGGTGCTGAGTACACCACGCAGGGTTTGCTCCACAATATTTTCAGCGAATTTCACCATAGGCAAGCTGTAGCCATTGATTTTG
>CAYRML010000033.1:0-15404 GCA_964425485.1 uncultured Peptococcaceae bacterium
TATCATTGGTCTGAGCCGATAAGATCACGGCTATCAACAATTGGAAGACTGAATCGAATTTTAAAGCAGATTGACTTCCTTTATATGTATCCTCAAGTATATGCAAAATATCTTGACTATTTGGGTACTTGTTTTTCAATGGTCAACACCTTCCGTCCGATATTGATTATTAATTATATCATAAAAAGATAAAAGCGTCTTTTATAAAAACGCTTTTATCTTTTATCCCCAACTTATCTGCAACGGAAGGTGCTGCAAGCGGTATTATCAGAACAATGGACTTTCTTATCACCACAAGAACATACTTCAATACTACCCGCCTCGCACTTGGTATCATTATAATAAGTGCATTCTTCTACTTTGCATTTGATATTAGACACAATATTCACCTCCTTTGGCCAAAGTAAAATGTTAACAGCTATAGTATGGCCAAAAAATAAAGAATAATGCAATGCCTTCAGCTATTATAAAAACTGATTTAAACAAAATATTATTTATTGACAATCACTGCATAATGTGCTATTTTTAACTAAACCGCACAATTGAATAGCAGGGGTGCTGACAATGGAGTCGGCTGAGATCGGATGTTTTCATCCGGATCCCTTTGAACCTGTTGGGTAATGCCATCGTAGGAAGCGAAAGTCCGGACAAGAATACTATAGTCGCTCAGCGAGGCTGTGCGGCTTTTTTATTTTTTATTGACGAAAGGATGATTGAATCATGAATGTAAGCGTAGCAATTCAAGTTCTGCCCAGCGCAAAAACAGATCAAGAGGTGGTCCGCATTGTGGACGTGGTGATCGATTATATCAAAAGCACCGGCCTCAATTATTATGTCGGACCATTCGAGACCACCATTGAAGGCACGGACTATGACCAAATGATGGAGATAGTGAAAAACTGCCAGCTGGTAGCCATAAAAGCCGGCTGCAAGAGCGTAAGCTCCTATGTAAAAATCTGCTATAGACCAGAAAAGGATATACTTTCGATCGATGAAAAAATTGCAAAGCATCACCCATAAATTTTCCGTATTGTTCGCTCTGATCGTCATCATCGCCTTATGGTATTTTGCCAATGCGGCGGAATTGGTGCCGGCTTTTATGCTGCCATCCCCTTCAGACGTGGCAGAGGCACTTGTCAACGATTTGCCTACATTGCTGATGCATGCCCGTATCACGTTGCAAGAAGCCGCATACGGCCTGCTGACGGGGATTATTACCGCTTTCATCATCGCAACGGTGATGGAACGATTCGCTATGTTCAATCGCGCTATGTATCCGGTGCTGGTGCTGACGCAAACCATTCCTATTGTAGCCATTGCGCCGCTGCTGGTGCTGTGGATGGGTTTTGGTATGGCCCCGAAAATAACCGTGGTGGCTATCACCACCTTTTTCCCCATAGCCGTCAACCTGTTGGACGGATACCGCTCCGCAGATCCGGACGCAATCCAGCTGCTGAGGTCGATCGGTGCCAACAGACATCAGATCTTTTTTAACATAAAGTTGCCGGCAGCCATGAGCCACTTCTTTTCAGGATTGCGCATCGCCACCTCATATGCGGTGATCGGAGCCGTCATTGCCGAATGGCTGGGCGGCACCGCCGGCTTGGGCGTATATATGACAAGGGTTCAGAATGCCTATGCCTTCGATAAGATGTTTGCCGTTATCTTGCTCATAACTGTCATAAGCATATTGCTGATGTTCCTGGTCAACTTCATCCGCAGCAAAGCAATGCCATGGGAACGCGTAGAAAAACAAGAAAGGAAATAATATCAATGAAAAAATATAAAATATTAGCATTATTGCTAATTATAATTTTACTTTTTGCCCTGACCGCCTGTAATGCAGAAAACACATCCGATAATCAGACCGGCCAGGCAGATTTAACTCCTGTAACGATGTGCCTGGACTGGACGCCTAACACCAACCATACGGGTTTATACGTGGCCGTAGCCAAAGGCTATTATGCAGAGCATGGGCTGGACGTAACCATAGTCCAGCCGGCCGAAGACTCCGCCGCCGCCCTGTGCGCAGCCGGTAAGGTTGACTTTGCTATAGAGTTCCAGGACACTCTGGCCGCGGCTTTTGCTATGGACAAGCCGCTGGGCATCACAGCTGTGGCGGCTATTTTGCAGCATAACACCTCCGGCGTGCTGTCCAGGGCCGGAGAAGGCATCGACAGGCCTTCTGGGCTGGCCGGAAAGAAATATTCTACCTGGAATTCACCGATCGAGCTGGCTATGCTGCAATATGTGGTTGAAGCCGATGGCGGCGATTTCTCCGCTGTCGAACTTATCCCCAACACCATCACTGACGAGCCTGCGGCTCTGGCGGCAAAACAGACAGATGCCGTCTGGGTCTTTTACGGCTGGGGCGGAATCAATGCGACAGTAGAGGGCGTGGCCAGCGATTATTTCGCTTTTGCCGACATAGATAAGGTATTTGACTATTATACCCCCGTGCTCATCACCGGCGATCAACTAATAGCTGATAACCCTGAATTGGTAGAAGCCTTTGTGGATGCCACTGCCGCAGGCTATGAATATGCCGCCGCAAATCCGCAAGAAGCCGCCCGCATCCTAATTGAAGGTGATGATACCGGTTCTCTGAAAGGGTCCGAGGACCTGGTATATACCAGCCAGGAATGGATATCCCAACAATATAAAGCCGATGCCGCCAAGTGGGGACTCATCGATCAAGAACGCTGGGATGCCTTTTATGCCTGGCTCTATGACAAAGATCTTATTGCCAACAAGATCCCGGCAGGCTTTGGATTCAGCAACGATTTTCTACCTCAGTAAAGAGAGATTATTATGAGCATATTAAAAGGACAGTCTATCATAAAATCATATGAAGGAACAATCATCCTTCAGGATGTCAATGTACATCTGGAGGAAGGAGAATTGGTCTGTCTGATCGGGGTGTCCGGCAGCGGTAAAACAACCCTTTTCAATATATTATCCGGCCTGGACATGCCGGATGGCGGCCAGGTGTTTTTAAATGGTCAGGACATAACCGGCAAGCCAGGACAAATCAGCTATATGCTGCAAAAAGATCTGCTGCTGCCTCATAAAAAGACCATTGACAATGTTGCCCTGCCCTTACTCATCCGTGGCTATGGCAAGCAGGCCGCGCGAGAACAGGCCAAGCCTTTTTTCTGCCAATTCGGCCTGGAGGGGACAGAAGATAAATATCCCTGCCAGCTTTCGGGAGGCATGCGCCAGCGCGCCGCTCTCTTGCGCACATATCTGGCATCCAGCGGGGTGGCTTTGCTGGACGAACCCTTTTCTGCTCTGGACGCCATC
This sequence comes from uncultured Peptococcaceae bacterium, assembly GCA_964425485.1. Classification (GTDB taxonomy): domain Bacteria; phylum Bacillota; class Dehalobacteriia; order UBA4068; family UBA4068; genus CAYRML01. The sequence continues at coordinate 3,304 of CAYRML010000033.1, forward strand.
ACCAAAAGGGCTCTCCACAAGTGGTATCTGGGAGTTATGCGGCAGCTGGGGTTGACAACATTGTTCATAACCCATGATATCGACGAGGCTATTTTTCTCTCTGATCGTATCTATGTGCTGGCTGAAGGCGGCATATCGGCGGAATTCATGATAACAGAAAATCAAAAGCGCAGCCCTGAATTTGCCCTGTCCCCAGCCTTTCTGGATTATAAGCGGGAAATATTGATGCATATAGGCATATAAAAAAGGCAAAAGAGTATAACTCTTTTGCCTTTTTGGCCGCAAGCAACTGCCGCAAGTATGACTGCGGCAGTTCTATTTTATGAGCTTCATCTCGGCGCCAGGCTTCATCACTATGCATTTGCTGTCGCTATGGGTCTCCACCAATTTTTTGAACAGGGCGGCATCCTGGCAAATAGCAGGAAAAGTATTATAATGCATGGGAATAACCGTTTTGGCCTTCAGCCAATCGGCGGCGATAAGCGCATCTTGCGGGCCCATGGTATAAAAATCCCCGATGGGCAGCAGTGCCAAATCCAGCTTATGCGGCGCGATCACCTTCTCCATATCACCGAAAAGGGCTGTATCCCCCGCATGATAAACACAAAAATCATCCATAAAAATAAGATAACCACAAGCAACGCCACCATAAAGAGGGTAATCCGCCCCATGAATCGCAGCACCGTGCCAGGCCGGCATCATTTTAACTTTTACGCCAGCCAAATCAACGGTGCCACCAATATTGAAACCAATTATATCCAGATCGTCATCTGGCAGATGCTGGGTCAGATCGGCTATGGCCAAAATAGTGGCGGAACTTTTTCTGGCGATTTGCACAGCATCTCCCACATGGTCAAAATGACCATGGGTAATCAGGATATAATCAGGATCAAAATCCTGCCAATTTTTTACGGCAGCTGGATTGTCGCTGATAAAAGGGTCGATCAGAATATTTTTGCTACCAATAAGACTGAAGCAGGCATGTCCTTCATAGACTATTTTCATAAAAACACCTCCCGCATAATCATAGCAAAATTATATCACAGATCAAGGCGTCAGAAAAGCACCATCCAGAAAAACAAGCCCACCAAAGCCAAGGCTACCAAAAAGGACGGATAAATCAAAAGATAGAGCAAAAGCAGCAAGCAAACGCAAAAGATCAGCAATTTTGCCGTCAGGCAGCAGGCTGTTAAGCGGCTGATCTTTTCGATCAAATCACGAAAAAAGTCGCACATACCGTCACCTCCCCAGAGATTTATGTTAACATTTTATGCCAGCATAAAACCCAGGGTGAATAGGCTCCTTATAATTTGATCGGGCGGCCATCTTCCAGCATATAAAGCCAGCATTCCTTCACCGGCTGCGCCATCATCCCGGCCACCGCCCTTCTATAATATGCTATCTGTTGGCCATAACGCAGCCTCAGCTCTTCAGCGGTGGCTCTTTGGCCACCGCTTTTATAATCCACGATCACCCAGCCATCCTCTTCCAGAAAGAGCAGATCTATAACGCCCTGCAAAATAATGCGGTCCTCGGCGGCCGCCTGTTTTTGCAATTCTTGTGCCGGCAAAGTATAGATGAAGGGCAGCTCCCGTGCCACTTGCTTGGCCTGAGCCATTCTTTGCCCTAGCTCGGAGGCAAAAAAGGCATAAAGATGTTCTGCCTTCGCTATTTGCAGCCATTCTACGGGGATAATATTACCATCGGCCAATTCTCTCATTTTTTGGCGCAAACTATCAACATCAGCACAGCAAGAAAGTGGCAAATGCTGCAACAGCCAGTGATAAGCCAGCCCTCTTTCAATCGCACTTTGCTCCTGCTCCGCCTGTGGCGGCTCTTCCAGCAGCATATGGCTCTGTTCCCTAGCCTCCTCTTGATCATAAGCCAATTTCTGCAATTGCGTGACCGTGATCTTAGCGGCAAAGCTGCAAGCCCCCTCATAGGCATAACGATAGGATAAAATGCGCTCTACCTGCTCGGCAAAGTCACTAGCTGGCAAAAGCTGCCCCTCCGGCAGTTGCAATAAAGCCGGTTTTGGCTCTGCTTTGGCCGCATATGGGTATGGTTTTTCGATGCTGATATGCCAATTGTCCGGTAAATCAGCAGCCAAGGCAGGCTCCGACAGACCACATAGCCGGCGCAAAGGCTGCCCGTTTTGATGATCGAGCAAGGAGCGGACCAGCCAATCCAGCGGGCTTTTATCGCGATAGATGGCGGAGACAGGCAAAAACCCACGCTCCTCGCTCGTCAAGGCCCATCTATTTTTGGCCGCAGCCGCAGCATTGGGTACGGAGGCCGTCAAAATTAGCCTCTCTTTGGCTCTGGTCATGGCCACGTAAAGTATGCGTATCTCCTCAGCCATGGCTTGACGGAACAGAGCCTCGCCGATAGCCGCATGGGCCAAGGTGGGGTATTTGACGCGTTTGTCGCGCCTAACGATTTTGGGGCCCAGGCCCAAATCCTTATGCCACAGCACATCGTTATTTTTTCCCCTGAGGTAAAAAGCCGAGCCCAAACCAGCCACGAAAACCACGGGATATTCCAGGCCCTTACTTTTATGGATGCTGATGATCGGTACGGCATCCTCATCCTCTGCCGCCTCTTGGCGGAAGGAGTTCTCATCGGCTTTGGCCTTGGCATCATCAATAAAGCGCAGAAAATGCAGCAATCCCTTGAAGGATGTCTTTTCATATTCCACAGCCCGCCCATAAAAGGATTGCAGATTGGCCTGCCGCAGCTGCCCTTCGGGCAAAGCCCCGGCCAGATGGTATAAGCCCGTATCCTCATATATCTGTCTGATCAGGCGGGATACCCCCATATGGCCGCTTTGACGCCGCCACTTGGCCAGTAAATGCAAAAACCGCTCTGCCTTTAGCGAAAGCTCAGCATCCTCAGTAGATAAAGCCGCCTGCTGCAAAGACTGATAGAGGCTTTGCTGCTCTCCCAGGCGCAGATTCAGCAGCTGATCCAAATCTAGACCCACCAGCGGCGAGCGTAGGACGGCAGCCAGCGGAATATCCTGCACAGGATTATCCACCAAGCGCAAAAGCGAGATCATAAGACTGACCTCCGCCGCTTCCAGATAGCTTTGTCCTATGGCGGAAAGCGTAGGGATGCCCATGTCAAGCAACGTCTCTGCCAACTGAGCCTGGCGGCTCCGCAGCGAGCGCAGGAGGATGACCATATCCTTAAAAGCATAGCCCTCCTCATTCAGCTGCAAAATCTGTCGGCCGATGAAGGCAGCCTCTTTTTGCCAAGAGTTCAGACCTTCTATCTCTGCCGATTCCATAGGCTCGGCAGCGGGCAGCTCTTCCTCTGATTCCGCAGCATCCGCCTCCTCTGGAGCATTATCAAGGATATAAAGGCTGGCAGGAGGGCCAACAGCCTCTTTGTCGCTATATAAAAACACCGATTCATCATAGTCCAGACCGGCCGATTCTCTGCTCATCAGGCGGCCGAACACATCATTTATGCCTCGCAAAAGCTGCGGCCTGCTGCGGAAATTTTGATTAAGCTCCACCCGCCGGCCGCCATGCTCTTGGCCAAAAGCCAAATACTTAGCCAAAAACAGCTGGGGCTCCGCCAGTCGGAAGCCATAGATGCTCTGCTTGATATCGCCCACTACGAACATATTATGGCCGCGCGATAAAAGCTGCAAAATGGTTTCCTGTACGCCATTGATGTCCTGATATTCATCAACCAATATTTCCTGAAAGCGGTTTTGCAGCCCCGCTTGCAGGCCATTACTCTCATCTTCCAACAGAGCCAGGCACATATGCTCCATGTCATTGAAGTCGATCAAATTTTTCTTGCGTTTGGCCCGCTCATAACAAAGATTAAAATCACTAATCAGCTGCGCCAACTCCCGCATCAAGGGGGCGGCTAAGCGCAAATCTTGCAGAAAATCATCAACAGGGCGCCGACATAGCTCTTGCTGCCAGTTGCCAACCAACTTTTTGCTTTGTCTGCGTAATTTTTGTATATCTTCTTTTTGCTCCTTATGTTCTTTGATGCCGCGCGGCAAAGGGCCAAACTGCATAGCCGCCAGTTTTTCCATCATTTTTTGCAAAGAAGCATCTTCCAGATCAAGCATCTGCAAACTATCAGCTTCCGTCTGCAAACTATCGGCCCAAGGTAAAAGCGCCTCCTCCATAGCGGCGATGCTGATGGCTTGCTGCAAAAAGCTGCCCGCCAGGCGCAAATCACTCTTTACCTGCTCCAGCAATACGCCACTCCAAGGATAATCATCAAGGCCGGAGCAATTTTCAAACAGAGCCACGGCCTCTTGCAGCCATTGTTGCGGATGCGGCTGGCTGCGGCTGAATTCATAGAGCTCCAGTATGATCTCCATCAACCGTGAATCATCCTTGACACCGCCATAAGCATCGGCCAAAAGCGGCAACAGCTGATCATTTTCCTCATAACGCTGCTCTAAAAATTTTTCTAAAGTTTGCCTCAACAACAAGCCTTGTTCCAGCTCACCCGCCACTCGGAAAGAGGCGTCCAGGCCTAAAGCACAGAAGTTGCGGCGGATCAGATCAAGGCAAAAGGAATGGATGGTAGTTATTTGGGCCTGCGGCAATAAAGATAATTGACGCAGCAAATGCTTATTATGGGGATCTTGCCGGCAAGCGCTGCTGAGGGCAGCGGCAACCTTTTGCCGCATCTCAGCCGCCGCCGCATTGGTAAATGTTACCACCAGCAGATTCTCTAAATCCAGCGGCTCCTGTTCTGCCAGCAGCTTGCGGATGATGCGTTCCACCAAAACCGCAGTTTTGCCGGAGCCGGCGCCGGCCGCTACCAGCAGATTACAGCCCCTTTCCTCGATAGCCCTTTGCTGCTCCAAAGTCCAGACTATCTTACTCATCACCGCTCACCCCCCGGCTCAAAGATTGCCAGATATCCTCCTCTGATACAGGCTGCAGCTGCTCCTTTTTAGTCATCAGCTGCAAGTCGAAACCGCAAAAATCCCGATAATCGCAGTAAGAGCAGGTAGAAAAATTGCCCATACCTTGCGGGGAAGCCGCAATCAGCCCCTCCAGCATGGTAGAGGCCGTCTGGCGCAAAATACCCAGCAAATGTTCACGCAAAAGAGATAATTGCTCACTACTGATACCAGCGGAATTGGCCCAAAAACTACCGTCCGCCTTCATGGCCACAGGAATGAGGGCGGAATGGCCGTCGCAATCTTGATCGGCCAAAAGCACGGCCTCCGCGTCTTTAACAGAGATACCGGCAAGCCGCAGTCCGCAGAGATTGCGCTCTTCCTCCTTGGCTAAATCTGATAAAGAGATATTGCTCATATCATCACGCACAAAAGAATAATAGAGGCCTGCCCCGGCCGCCGCCTGCTCTGGCACGCGAAAATAGCTGCTGTTATCCAACACCAACTGCAAATAAAGCAAAAGCTGCAATTTCAGCCCTTGAAAAATGTCCCGCACCGAGACGCTTTGCTGACCCGTCTTATAATCTACTACTCTAAACCAGGTTTTTTCCTCCCCAACTGCCATATCAACCCGGTCAATCTGGCCATGGATTTCCAAGCATCGCCCATCCGCCAAAGGGATTTTGAGGGCCGGCAAAACGCCATCGCCGCCAAATTTTATCTCCCAGGCTATGGGGCGGAAGCTGCCTTTTTTCATATGTTGGGCCCATAGCAGCAGGGTGATTTTCAGTGTATTTTTTATCCGCTGCGCCAAATAGGCATAGCGGGCATTGGAGGCCAGTATATTGCCTAAAAAGCGCGGCAACAGCGGCTGCATCGCCTCATCCACCAACCGCTCGGCCTTGGCTTCATCAATCTCGCGCCAATCAATCTTTTCCGCCTCTATGCGCTGCCCGATCACAGATAGCACTTCATGAAAAAGCTGGCCCCTATCCAAAGCATTCAGCTCGTACACAGGCCGCTTGTGCAACTTGAGGCTATAGGTGGCAAAATAGGAGAGCGGGCAGGCACGGAACTTTTCCAAACGGGAGACGCTGGAGCGTAAATTTTTGCCAAAAAGATGTTCGATATGCCTTCTTTGCAGCCGATGCTGTGGCGGCGCAAAACGCAATCCCTGCATGACCGTCTGCATGAGTTCCCTCATCTCATCATTTTTCATATAGTAATTATATACATCACGCCAATAAGCCGGCATATTTTGTCCAGCGGTCTGGGCGGAAAGTTGTTTAGCCAGCTCTGCTACGGTACCGATGCCGCCGGTGACAGAATTCAGTCCCTCATCCCGACCGTACATCTGCGTGGTTAGATGCGGAAACAGCTGCCGCAGCCGCTCTACAGCCAAGGAGGGCTTTTCCTCCTGGCCGGCCTCATCCTGCAAACAATAGCTGAGGCAGAGCTTTTCTTTGGCCCTAGTCAAGGCCACATAGAGTAAATAATTCTCCTCCAATTGACGGCTATTGGCGGCCGGGGCCAGATCCAATCCGGCCTCGGCCAAATCCAACCTGTCCTGCGTCGAGAAAAGGCCGTCCTGCATGATTTTAGCAGGCAGCTTGCCTTCATTGGCACCCAGTACAAAAGCAACTTTAATATCGGGATTGCGGCTGCGATCCAAGGAAGCGACAAAGACCTCATCCAAGCCGGGTGGAACCACAGAAAGCTGCATAGCGGACAAGGCCGCATCGAAAACGGCGCAAATATCCTCAGCCGGCCATCTTTCTTCAGCCAGAAAATCTTTGACCTCCCGCAATAAATCCGTAACCTTCTGCCACACTTGCTTATATACGGAAGCCTGCTCCGCATCCCCCTCGGCCAGAGCATCCTCTTGCCATTGCTGCAATTTTTGCGGCACTTGCAGCTCATAGAGAAATTGCGTCAGAGCATCAGCCACATCGGCCAAAGAAGGCATGCCGCTCAGCACCCGGCATAATTTGCTCAAAGCCGCTGCCCCTTGCCGCCTCAAATCATTAAGCTCCTGCAAAGCCTGCTCTTTTTGCTGCCCGTCCAGATCCGCTGCCACCAAGGCCTGCGGATAATAGTTCCAATCCTTGTCTGAGAGCCAATGATAATGCCGAATACCGGCCGCCAGACAATAATTTTCCAGCTCATCCGCCTCCGTTAAGGATAAGGGAGCCAACGGGTTCTTGAAATAGCGGAACAAAGGCCCATAATGCCAACCCTCGACCACTACATCCAAGGCTGCGCGCAGTAATTCGATCAGCGGATCATATAAAAGCGTCTTTTTCATATCCACAAAAAAGGGAATATGTAAATCAGTAAAAACCTCTTCCAGCAATTGCTTATAAGGCGTGATATCGCGGGCAATAATGCTGATATCACGATAGCGTAGCCCTTCATCCCGTACCAAAGATAAAATTTGCCGAGCGATACCGGCTATCTCCTGCCGCGGATTGAGAGCAGAGGTCAGCGTAATATGTTTAGGTTTCTCTGACCAAACATCAGTTCCCGTAATGGGGAAAAATTCTCTTTCTATAAAAGCAAGTTCATCATTGTGGACAAAGCGGCCCTGATCCCCAGCTAAAAACAAGGGCTCCTCCCAAGCGACACCGGCTTTTTGCCCTAAATCGAGCAGTTTCTGCCTGGTTTTAGCTAAAGTATAAAAAAGATCTGCCTCATGCAAAGATGGCCCGGCCGCCTCTTGATCTAAGGTCAGGGCTATCTCTACTTTAGCCGCCTGTTTCATGAGAGCAGCGATGACCTGAGACTCCCGCGGCGTAAAATCGCTGAACCCATCAATCAGTATATGGCTGCCGGCCAAAAAGCCGTCTTTTTCTATGGTCTCGGCCAAAAAAGTAAGATCATCCTCGCTGTCCGCATAGTCCGACCCACAAAGCTGCCGAAAATCCCCATAAATCAAGCTAAGGTCCGCCAATTTATCAGCTAAAGACGGCGATAGGTTTTTCCCATTTACCAAAATATTTTGTAAATCCGCCGGTCCTATATCATAAATTTTAAGTTCCGTCAAGGCCTGTAAAAGCGTAGCCGTAAAACCGACTTGCCGCATGGCGGTACTGAAAAAGCGCAGATCCCCCTGCCTATCCCGCAAAATTTTACCAAGCAGCATCTTTCTGGCTGTTTCCGAAAGATGGCCGGTCTTTAAAGCCGGCCTCATTTCTTTGGCCCGATAAGCAAGGCGGCGGAAACTTGTGATTTGTCCGCGGCAAAATCCCGGCTGGGAAAATTCAGCCGCCAGCGCCTTTTCCGTAATAAAAGTAGATTGCACCGGTACCAAAAGCAAAATAGGATCATCTAATGGCTGACGCTGCGCCTCGGCTAATTTTTGCAGACAATAATGAGTTTTGCCGCTACCGGCCCTACCAAAAATAAATCGGCAAACCATAATCTAGTCTCCTTATAAAAAAGATACATTATATTTCTCTTTTGTTATAATACTTTCCTGTTAGCAAAAAGCATCTGTCCCATAAATGGGACAACAAAAAGACCTCGCCGGGCGAGGTCTTTTTCAAAGCGGCAGTTGCCGCAATTTTCTTTTTTCAAATAAGCTGATATACTTAAAGCCGGCCTCTTTGATATATTCATAGCCCTTATCAATGTCCCGGCAAATGCTCTGCTGCCAATGGGCATCGGAACCACAGGTGATGATTTCGCCGCCCAGCTGGCGATAGCGGCAGAGTATACTTTTGATGGGATGCAGCTCTGAGAGGTCATAACGCAGGGCCGCCGTATTGACCTCTATGCCCTTACCCAAAGTGATAAGAGTCAGCAACAGGGCATCAATATCCTCTTTATACTCCTCATAACTAATATCTCGATAATCGGCCTTCAGGCCGCGCCGCAGCAAATCTAAATGCCCCAATACATCAAAACAATGTACTTTTTCTATCAGCTGGCGCAAACCCAGAAAATATTCATGCCAGCATTGATCCTTGCTTTTGCCGCGCGCAAACTCCTCATTATGCAGGCAGAAGCCATGCATAGAATGGGAAGAACCAATAATAAAATCCCATTCTGCCACCTGGCAGATCTTTTGTGCTTTTTCGCCGCAATCCGGCTGTAAACCCATCTCTATACCCATGCCGATCTGCAAATCTGGATAAGCCTTGCGGGCCGCTTGGACGGCCAGAACATATTGCGGAAAATCCGGCATTATATCTTCATCATAAAGGCCGGCAAATTCGACATGCTCCGTCAAAGTCAGTCCGGCCATGCCCATTTGCTGGGCTGTGCTGCAAATCTTGTCTATAGATACCACACCGTCAAAAGAATGCTCGCTGTGGATATGATAATCATAATATTTCATGAAAAAGCTCCTGTTGTCAGCTTATGCTGTATTCTTTATTATATCTAAACCAGCCCTGGCAGCTGTGATTTATAACCTTTGCTTTAAAACAAAACCGTCGGCATATATTTTCTTTGGCTCATTTTTTCATCAGAGGGCTCAAATCATCGCCAAAAATTGTGATGTTCAGCGGCTGAGCACTGGCCAGACCATACTGCTCAGCTAATTGCAAATATTCTATATTGGCCGGCGAAATTCCTAAGACAGAGGCAGCAATGGTATCTATGGCTACTATATCGGCCCCAACCAGCAACATACCCAATTGTCGTTTTTGGCCACGTTCATGGATAATGCCGCCATCCATAATAGTAAGATCGGGATTGAGTAAATTTGCCAAATCAAACAGTGTGCGGTTCAAATCTCCTTTTTGCAGACGCTCTTTTTCCTCATCCGCAACCATACCCAGCAAATTGGCGGTGGCTCCATGAAAAACCCCATCCTCATCCAGGCGCAGCTTGGGCAAATTAATGACCACGTCGGCCAGCAAAATATCACGATAGACCTTGATCTGGTCAATAACCAAAGCCTGAGGGATGGTTCGTAAAACCGTAGCAGTATCTTTAAGGTCGCAGAGCAGGGAGCCGCTGGCCTCGCACAAATAATCATAGCCATTGAGGCAGAAATTCTCACAAGTGTCCATACCAACGGCAGCTGATTCCGCGACCGTGACACTGGCAGCTCCTGATTCAAAAGCAAGTTCGATAACAGCTTGCACCAGCTGAGGATCAGTAATAAGGCCCTCTTCGGCCAGACCGCAATTAGCCAGATCCGGCTTCAAAAGAACCTTATCTCCGGGCATAATAAAAACACCGACGCCGCCAAAAGGGGCCAGCATTTTGCCTAATTCGGCCTTAATATCATCCTTATCTGCAGTTGAGGGCATATGCCAAGCACTTACAATACCCATAACCAGCCTCCTATGCTATTATAAAAGTTATTATAGCACAAATAGAGCATAAAAAAAACCTGTCACCGCTTGATGACAGGTTTTTAAGTTTTTCAACAAATTTAGCCGAAATTATTTAGCCAACTTTTCTTTAATAGCCGATTGAGCTGCCGCCAAACGAGCAATAGGAACGCGGAAAGGAGAGCAGCTGACGTATTTCAAGCCGATCCTGTGACAAAAATCGATGGAAGAGGGATCGCCACCATGCTCACCGCAAATGCCCAGCTTGATATCAGGACGGCTGGCTCTGCCTTTTTCAACGGCCATACTCATCAGCTGACCGATCCCTTGCTGATCCAAACGAGCAAACGGATCATATTCCAGAATCTGTTTTTTATAGTAGCAATCCAGAAATTTGCCTGCATCATCACGAGAAAAACCAAATGTCATTTGCGTCAGGTCATTGGTGCCAAAGGAGAAGAATTGCGCAGTCTTAGCGATCTCATCAGCAACCAAGCAAGCACGCGGGATTTCGATCATGGTACCGACCTGATATTCCATATCTACACCGCTTTGAGCAATGATCGGATCAGCGGTTTTTACCACGATATCACGCACATAATTAAATTCTTTGGCCTCACCGACCAAGGGGATCATGATTTCCGGCACGATATCATAGCCTTTATTTTTCTTCACATGCAGTGCTGCCTCAATAATGGCAGTGGTCTGCATTTCCACGATTTCCGGATAAGTGACGGAAAGACGGCAGCCGCGATGGCCCATCATGGGGTTGGCTTCCTTTAATTCGGCAGTGCGTTGTTTCAGCAATTCAAAAGCAACACCCATGCTTTTAGCCAGCTCAGCAATTTCTTCGTCAGCATGAGGCAGGAATTCATGCAGCGGCGGATCCAAAAGACGAACATTGACAGGTCTGTTCTGCATAGCTTCATAAATGCCTATAAAGTCCTCTTTTTGCATAGGCAAGAGATAAGATAAAGACTTTCTTCTATCTTCTTCGTTATCGGCCAAAATCATCTGCCGCACTCTCGGGATGCGGTCTTCTTTGAAGAACATATGCTCGGTTCGGCAAAGTCCGATGCCTTCGGCACCAAAAGCCACGGCATTGGCCGAATCAGCCGGAGTATCGGCATTGGTGCGGACTTGCAAACGGCGATATTTATCAGCCAAGGACATGAATAAAGCAAAGTCACCGGCAATAGCTGGCTTGACAGTTGGTATATCGCCGACATAGATCTTGCCTGTGGACCCATCCAAGGATATGTAATCGCCTTCTTTAAAGGTTTTACCATCTATAACCAAGGTTTTATTCTCTTCATCGATCTTAGCTTCTCCACAACCGGCCACACAGCAGGTGCCCATGCCTCTGGCCACAACTGCGGCATGAGAGGTCATTCCACCACGAGCCGTCAGTATGCCTTCAGCCGCGACCATGCCTTCGATATCTTCGGGAGAAGTTTCCAAACGAACCAGAACCACTCGTTGTCCGGCTTCTTTAGCAGCCTTGGCTTCCTCAGCCGTAAAATAAATCTGTCCGGCAGCAGAGCCCGGGCTGGCAGGCAAAGCCACTGCGATTTCCTTTGCTTTCGCTAAAGCCTCAGCAGCAAAAGCGGGATGCAAAAGCTGATCCAGTTGTTTGGGATCGACTTTCAAAAGCGCTTGCTTTTCATCTATCATGCCTTCGTTGAGCAAGTCAACAGCTATCTTCAAAGCGGCGGCAGCCGTACGTTTGCCGTTTCTGGTCTGCAGAAAATAAAGTTTGCCTTCCTCGATGGTGAATTCCATATCCTGCATATCTTTATAATGATTTTCCAAATTGGTAGCAATTTCCATAAATTGCTTATAAACTTCCGGCATATCCTGCTCCAAAGTGGCAATGGGTTTGGGGGTGCGGATACCGGCAACCACATCTTCACCCTGGGCATTAATAAGAT
>CAYRML010000034.1:0-15196 GCA_964425485.1 uncultured Peptococcaceae bacterium
AAGAGAGAAAAGAGCAGGAAGAGCGGTTGCAGCTTTTGGCAAAAAGGCTGCAAAAAGCGCCTGATGAACAATCTTGGCAGCAATTTTGGCAAGTATGGCAAGCCTTGAAGGATGGTGATTGAATGTCCGCTTTGGGTGAAAGATTACAGAATATTTTCAGCAAGTTAAAAGGCAAAGGCAAACTTAGTGAATCCGATGTCAACGAGGCCATGCGGGAGATTCGTGTCGCCCTTTTGGAGGCGGACGTTAACTATAAAGTGGCCAAAGATTTTATTGCCGGCATCAAGGCCAAGGCTGTCGGCTCCGAAGTTTTAAACAGCCTTACTCCCGGTCAGCAGGTGGTCAAGATCGTGCATGAAGAGCTGACTAACCTCATGGGTGCAGAGCAGGCCAAGCTGACTGTTTCCTCCAAGCCGCCCACCGTTGTTCTGATGGTGGGCCTGCAAGGCGCCGGTAAAACCACCACCAGCGGCAAGCTAGCTCTGTGGCTTAAAGGGCAGGGCAGAAGGCCGCTTTTGGCCGCTGCCGACATCTATCGACCGGCCGCCATTAAGCAATTGGAAGTTTTAGGGCAGGATACCGATATTCCCGTTTTTTCCCTGGGGGATAAAGTCAGCCCTGTGGATATTGCCAAACAGGCTTATGAGCATGCCCAGCAGCATGGCAATGATTATCTGATTATTGACACAGCCGGCCGCCTGCACATCAATGAGGAATTGATGGAGGAGCTTATGGCCATCAAAGAGGCTGTCGGGCCGCAGGAAATTCTGCTGGTGGTGGATGCCATGGCCGGACAGGATGCCGTAAATGTGGCTGCGACCTTCAATGAGCAGCTGGAAGTCTCCGGCATCATTTTGACCAAGCTGGATGGCGATACCAGGGGCGGTGCGGCTTTGTCCGTCAAGGCGGTCACCGGCAAGCCCATCAAATTCACCGGCATGGGTGAAAAGCTGGAGGCTTTGGAGCCCTTTTATCCCGATCGCATGTCCTCCCGCATACTCGGTATGGGCGATGTGCTGACCTTGATCGAGAAGGCGCAAGCCGCCGTCGATCAGGAGCAGATGGAAAAAATGGAGGAAAAGCTGCGCAAGGCGCAGTTTACCTTTGACGATTATCTGGAACAGATGCAAAGCATGCGTAAAATGGGCGATTTGAAAGAGGTCATGGGTATGATCCCCGGTTTGGGCAAGCAGCTGAAAAATGTCGATCTGGACGAAAAGCAGCTGGTGATTGTGGAATCTTTAATCCACTCTATGACGGCCGAGGAGAGGGCTAACCCTGATCTTATCAATGGCTCGCGCAAGCTGCGCATCGCCAGAGGCAGCGGCCGCCAGGTGCAGGATGTCAATCGCCTTTTAAAGCAGCATAAGCAGATGCAGCAATTGCTGAAGCAGATGAATAACAGCAACGTGGGTAAAAAAGGCAAAAAGGGCAAAAGGGGTATGCCTCAATTTCCTTTTATGTAGATAAAACTTGAAATAAGAAATTTTTTAAGGAGGTGAAAACATGGCAACAAAGATCAGACTGAAAAGAATGGGCAGCAAAAGAGCACCTTTTTATCGTGTGGTAGTCGCTGATTCCCGTTATCCTCGTGATGGCCGTTTCATCGAAGAAATCGGCTATTATGATCCCACTAAGAATCCCGTCGTCGTCAATATCGACGCTGATAAAGCTATCAAATGGCTGAATACCGGTGCTCAGGTTTCGGAAACCGTTAAAGCCCTGATGAAAAAATCCGGCATACTGAAAAAAAGAGTTGAAGAATCGACTAAATAAGAGCTTCGGGAGCAACCTTTTTATTCCCGTAAGGAGTGTTTATCATGAAAAACATGATTATCCATATTGCCAAATCTTTGGTGGAAAACCCTGATCAGGTGCAGGTGCAGGAGATTCAGAGGGATGATACCATCGTGCTGTCTTTGTCTGTGGCGCCCACAGATATGGGCAAGGTCATCGGTAAGCAAGGTCGTATCGCCAAAGCCATCCGTGTTGTGCTGAAATCGGCCTCTGCCAAAGATGGCAAAAAATATATCTTGGAGATTGATTAGTCATAAGGGGACGGGCCTGCGGTTCGTCCCCTTATAATCCTGAAAGGCGAGCTTATGTCTAAAAAATATGAAATAACCGTAGGTAAGATATTGTCTGCTTTCGGCATCAAAGGACAGGTCAAGGTGCAGTCTGTTAGCGATTTTCCTCAACGCTTTGCTGTCGGCAACAGCCTTTTCGCGCAAAACGCAGGGAGGGAATTACGCATAGAAAGTGCTGCTCGGCATGGGCAGAATCTGCTGCTCAAATTTGCCGGCGTCGAGGACAGAACGGCGGCCGAGGCTTTGGGGCAATCGCTGCTTTTGATAGAAAAAGAGCAGGTAGCGCCATTGCCGGAAGGCCATTATTATCATTTTCAGATTGTGGGCCTGCAGGTTTATGAAAAAGAAAAAAAATTGGGCGTGGTCACGGAGGTGCTCCTCAACACGGCCAATGATATATATGTGGTGGAAAAAACAGAGGGCGGCCAGCTGCTGCTGCCGGCCCTGAAATCCGTCATCAAAGAAATTTCGCTTGAAAGCGGCAAAATGCAGGTGGAATTGCCGCCCGGATTGAATGAATAGGAGCAAGCAATGCGTATCGACATCCTGACCCTTTTCCCCGATATGTTTGCGCCTTTGCAGCAAAGCATGCTGAAAAGGGCCGTAGAAAAGGGTCTTTTGCAACTTAATATCAGCAATATACGTGATTTTACCACCGATAAGCATCATATCACCGATGAGCGGCTCTATGGCGGCGGCGCCGGCATGGTCATGAAGCCGGAGCCTATCTTTTCGGCGGTGGAGGCGGTGCAGAGCTGCTTGCAGCCTCGCATTATCGTCACCAGTCCGCAGGGGCGGCCATTCGATCAGAAGCTGGCGCAGGAGCTGGCTAAAAAGCAGCAGCTTATCATCATCTGCGGCCATTACGAAGGGATTGACGAGAGGGTCATCAAGCACTTAGCAACAGATGTCATCTCCGTAGGTGATTTTGTGCTGACCGGCGGCGAGATCCCGGCCATGGCCATTGCCGATTGTGTTTCTCGACTTGTGCCGGGTGTGTTAGGGCATGAGTTGGCTGCCGAAGAAGAGAGTTTCAGCGATGGATTGCTGGAATATCCTCAGTATACGCGTCCGCCTGTTTTTCGCGGCTGGCAGGTGCCTCAGCTTTTGCTGGAAGGTAACCATAGCCAGATCGCACAGTGGCGGCGGCGGCAATCGCTGAAAAGGACGCTGGAAAATCGACCGGAACTGCTGGAAGAGGCTGTCTTGACGCCGGAAGATTTGGCCTATCTGGAGGAGCTGGAGGCAGGGCGGCAAAAACCATTCAACATCTTTGTGGCCTTGCTTCATTACCCTGTTTATAACAAAAAGAAGCAGATCATCAATACCTCTCTGACCAATCTCGATCTGCATGATATCGCCCGCTGCTGCGCCACTTTTGATGTGCGGCGCTATTATATCGTGCAGCCCATCGAAAATCAAAAGGAACTGATTGAAGGGCTTTTGCGCCATTGGCAGGATGGCTTTGGCGCCCGCTATAATCCTGATCGGCAGCAGGCGCTCTCCCTCGTGGAGCTGCAAGATTCCTTGCAAGCGGTACAAACAGCCATCTACAAGCAAGATAGCGGTCCTTTATATATGATAGCCACCAGCGCCAAAACCTCCAGTCAGACTGTAGGTTATCGGCAGATGCGGCAGCAGATGGAGCAAAATGGCGGCAATTATCTGCTGCTTTTGGGTACCGGTTGGGGGCTGACAGATGAGTTGATGGCCGAGGCCGACTTTTGCCTGCGCCCCATTTATGGACGGGGCCAATACAACCATCTCTCCGTGCGCAGTGCGGCCAGCATCATGCTCGATCGCTTGCTGGGAGAAAAAAATTCTCGTTGAAAAATAAGTATTGCGCAGCGCAACTGCTTATGATATAATTAATTTCGTGCTTTATGCAAGAGGCTGGTCCGCTGCCGATATATCGGGTATGAACAGCCGATGAAAGAAGGAGGATATGCAAATAATGAATATCATCAGTACCATTGAAAATGAACAGATCAAAAAGGATATACCTGCCTTTCGCCCTGGCGATACGGTAAAAGTCCATGTCAAAGTTGTTGAAGGCGCCCGTGAACGTATTCAGGTTTTTGAAGGCGTGGTCATCAAAAGAAAAGGCGGCGGCATCAACGAAACATTCACCGTGCGCCGCATGTCCTATGGTGTGGGTGTGGAAAGGGTTTTTCCGCTCCATTCTCCTCGTATTGAACAAATCCAGGTGGTTCGTCGTGGTAAAGTGGCACGCGCCAAACTTTATTATCTGCGCGAACTGACCGGTAAAGCTGCCCGCATCAAAGAGATTCGCCGTTAGTTGCCCGAAAAGGAGGGAAATATCTCTCCTTTTATTTTTTTCTCTATTTGTCAAGGCAAATAGTTGTGTATTGATCCTTGATTATGGTAAAATAATATAAATAAGAATATACTTTATAGTGAGCGAGGGGGATTACCTTTGATTTCGTCAAATGATTTTAAAACCGGTGTATCTATTGAATTGGATGGCGACGCTTACCAGGTTGTTGAATTCCAACATGTCAAACCCGGTAAAGGCTCGGCCTTTGTGCGTACCAAATTGCGTAATGTCCGTACCGGTGCTGTGGTCGAAACGACTTTTAATGCCGGCGAAAAAATGCCCAAAGCCCATTTGGACAGACGGGATATGCAATATCTTTATAATGACGGCGAATATTATGTGGTCATGGATATGGAAAATTATGAGCAAATCAACCTCACCGAAGAACAGATCGGCGATGGCAAAAATTATCTCAAGGAAAATATGATCCTATCCGTGCTCTTCTTTAAAGGCAATATCATGGGTGTAGACATGCCCGGACAGGTAGAGCTGGAAGTTATTGAGACCGAGCCCGGTATCAAAGGCGATACGGCCTCCGGTGGTAATAAGCCCGCCACCTTGGAAACAGGCTATGTCGTGCGGGTGCCTTTCTTTATCAATGTGGGCGATGTACTGCGTATCAATACCAAAAATGGTGAATATATCGAAAGAGCCTAAATAAATTTTTCTGTTTTGCGTATAATAAATAATGTATTATTCCGCCGTGAATAATGGAAGGAGGTCATCTGAATGAAAGATTTGCAGCAACAAATATCTTATTTGCAAGGTTTGGCTGAAGGCATGAATTTGGAAAAGACATCGGAAGGCAAGGTCATCACCGGTATGTTGGAAGTTTTAAGCGACATGGCCGATTATATTTCCTGCTTGCAGGAAGAACAGGACGATCTGGCAGACTATGTGGAGAACCTGGACAGCGATC
The DNA here is from genome assembly GCA_964425485.1 of uncultured Peptococcaceae bacterium. Taxonomy (GTDB): domain Bacteria; phylum Bacillota; class Dehalobacteriia; order UBA4068; family UBA4068; genus CAYRML01. Next base: position 5,345 of record CAYRML010000034.1, read on the forward strand.
TGGCTGATCTGGAAGATGATGTTTATTTGGAACAGGATGAAGAAGATCATATGATCGAAGTTAATTGCCCCAATTGCGGTGAAGAAGTCTTGTTCGATGACGATATTGTTTATGATGAAGACCTGATCGAAGTTGTTTGCCCCAGTTGCGGCGCTGTGGTCTTTGTCAATGATGACGAAGATGATGAAGATGAAGATGATGATATCTGCACCTGCGGTTGCAGCTCTGAAGCTCTCGAAGACAAGGAAGATAAAGACAAATAACTCAGTTTTCCATAAATTTATATACTTTTAAACAGGAGCTTTTTTAGGCTCCTGTTTTTTTGCGCTAGGCGAAAAAGGTCGGGCGCTTTTTTTATTTGCTGGTTATAATACTCGTCCTATCTGAATAGAATCTCTTAACCAAGCAAAAGGAGGAATCTATTTTGACTGGCAGAAAAAGCCCGGCGGAAGAGATTATGCCTTATCTGCCGGAAAAATTACGTAAAAAACTGATGCGGCTCAGCGCCCATCTGCTGGATGAATTGGAGGAGATACGTCTGCGCGGCGGCCTGCCTGTGGCCTTGCGTTTTCACCGCGGCGAGTTCTTTTTGACGGCCGAAGGTAAGTGCAGCGCCAAGGCTTCGGAGGGCGAGCCGTTTGCCGCCGCAGAGATGCGGCAAGCGGTGATGCTGTTGTCCGACAGCTCTTTTTATGCGCTGGAGGAACAATTGCGGCGGGGATACATAACTTTGGCCGGTGGGCATCGGGCCGGATTGGTGGGCCGGGCTGTGCTGGAAAACGGATGTTTAAAGCATTTGACGGATATATCCAGCATCAATATCCGTTTGGCCCGCTTCGTCGCTGGCACTGCCGATGAGCTGCTGCCGCTGATCTGTCGTGAGCGGCAGACTTTTTTCCCTTATAATACATTGCTGATTAGCCCGCCCAGAGCCGGTAAGACCACCATATTGCGTGATCTGGCCAGGCAGCTTTCCGCCCGCGGCTTTAATGTCGGCATTGTGGACGAACGCTCGGAGATTGCCGCTATGTTGGATGGCAAGCCCCAATTCCCCATTGGGCCGCGCAGTGATGTGCTGGATGCCTGCCCTAAGGCTGAAGGTATGATGCTGATGATTCGTTCCATGGCGCCGCAGATACTCATCTGCGATGAAATTGGGCGGGAGGAGGATGTTTTGGCCATCCGCGAGGCCGCTAATGCCGGCGTGGTGGTGATCGCCAGCGCCCATGGGCATGATGAGGAGGATATCCTCAATCGGCCGGTGCTGGCCAGGCTGATCAAAGAGAAGTCTTTTGAGCGGCTGGCCTTCTTCTCCCGGGCCCAAGGGCCAGGTACGCTGGAATATGTTTTGGATGCCGAGCTGGAGAAAATCGTGCCGACAGGAGAGTAGGAGCATATGTTACTGAAAATTATAGGTGCGCTGCTGGTCATCTTTGTTTGTGTAAGCGCCGGCCGCATGATGGCCGCCCGTCTGGAAAAGCGCAGCAAGATACTGCATGATTTGCAGCAGGGGCTTTTGGCCTTAGGGCGAGAGATCGATTATGCGGCCATGCCTTTGCCGCCGGCTTTGCTGCAAGCGTCGTCGGCCGCGGCCTCCGCGGCCGAGCTGTTCGAAAAAAGCGGCAACAACCTGCGGCGGCAAAGCGGCATCAGCGCCGAGCAGGCCTGGCAGCAGTCCTTGCAACAGCTGGCCGCCGACTGGCCGCTGACCGATGAAGATATGTCCGTATTATCGGCTTTTGGCTGTGGGCTGGGACTTTCCTCCGTGGAGGATCAGCTGCGGCGGCTGGAATTGATCAGGCAAAGGCTTTTGGTGCAGGAAGAAGAGGCGCAGGCGCAAGCCCGGCAGCTGGGCAAAGTCTGGAAAAATTTGGGCTGGGCCGCCGGTATAGCGATTGCTATTATTGCTTTTTGATACTTTAGTCGCACTCAAGGAGGTAGTTTTATGCAGGATGCATCGATTATATTTTTTCTCACTGCCTTGGCTATTGCCGTGACCATCTTACATACTTTTTTGAAGCAGGCCGGTCGTGACGAATATGCCTATTTGACGCTGATAGTGGGGTTGGTGATCGGTCTTTTGAAAGTGCTGCCGGTCATCCAGGAATTGTTCAACGGTGTGCAATCGGTGTTCGGCTTATATTGATTCAAGGAGGGCGGTCTGATGCAGGAAATAATCCCCATAGTTGGTTTGGCTGTGGTGGCCGCTCTGTTCTCCGTATTTTTAAAAGAAAGCAAAATGCCCGTTCTGGCCGTGCTTTTGGCCTTGGTGGCCGGAGCTTTGATCTTTATCCAGATTCTGCCTAAATTGGGACAGGTGCTGACCATGTTCGAGGACTTGGCTGATAATTCCCAGCTTAGCACTTTTTATCTGGCTACGTTGTTCAAGATTATAGGGGTGGCCTATATCGCGGAATTTGCCGCTCAGATCTGCCGCGATGCCGGACAGGGGGCGCTGGCCTTTAAGATTGAATTGGCGGCCAAAATCGGTATTCTTTTATTGGCGCTGCCCATTATGGCGGCCGTCTTGCAGTCCATAATGCGTTTTTTATCCTGAAGCGCCAGGAATGAAGAAAGGGGATGGCCATGAGCGTCCGGCGGAAAAAAATCATATTTGTGCTGGCGCTTTTTTTTCTCTTTTTGCTGTTGCCAAGCCCCGTTTTGGCCACGCAGCAACAAACCGCCAGCGCGCTGGCGGATACGGATACCTCGGAGATGGAGGATTATCTGAATCAGCTGGATAACAGCCTCAGCGATTATATGCAGGATTTTACCCTGCAAGGCATTTGGCAAGATGTGAAAAACGGCGATATAGAGTTTTCCGCTGGTGGATTTTTGGAGTTTTTATCCCGTGTCTTTTTCAAGGAGATCAATGCCGCCTGGGCTTTGTTAGGACAGCTGATTCTCTTGGCTGTCATCTCCTTGATTTTGGGTAATTTGAGCAATGCTTTCGTTAAGGAAAATATTTCGCTTTTGACTAAAGGTGTGGTCTATCTGCTGCTGGCCGCCATTGCCATCGGGGCTTTTTCTATCTCCCTGGATGTTGCCGAAGCGGCTGTGGATATGATGAGCGGATTTTTGTACGCCGTGCTGCCGCTTTTGATGGTGCTGTTGGCGTCCATGGGTGGTGTGAGTTCTGTTGGCATACTGCATCCCAGTATTCTCTTCGCCGTCAGCGTACTGATGACGGTCATGAGCAAGATTATTTTCCCGCTTATCTACTTTTCTGCCATTTTGCGCCTGGTCAGCCATATTTCGCCCAAATTTAATATTGATAAATTGGCCGGTTTGTTCAAAGATATAGCCTTGGGCTTTATGAGCATCGGAGTCAGTCTCTTTATCGCTTTTATGGGTGTGGCCGGCATGACAACGGCAGCGATGGATGGGCTGGCCGTCAAGGCGGCCAAAACAGCCAGCGGCATCTTTATTCCGGTAATTGGCCGTTCTTTGGCCGATGCTTTGGACAGCGTTATGGGCACGGCCCTGGTGCTGAAAAATGGCATTGGCGTGGTGGGTATCATTGCTATCTTTATCATTTGCGCTTTGCCCGCGGTCAAGATCTTGGTGCAATTTATCATCTTTCGGCTGGCAGCGGCCATCATCCAGCCTTTGGGGGATGAGCAGTTGGCGGATGCGCTGACAGATCTTTCCAATGCTCTGCTTTTGCTTTTTGCCGCCGTGGCCATTTGCGGATTGCTCTTTTTCTTTATCTTGGCCATCTGTATCGGCGCCGGCAATGTGACCATGATGATGCGATAGGAGAAAAACATGATAGAGGCCATAGGAGAGATAGTAAGAAATGTTTGCATTTTGGTGATATTGGCTGCTTTTTTTGAGCTATTGCTGCCCTCCGGCCAGCTAAGCGGCTTTGTGCGTCTGGTGATGGGACTTTTGATCCTGGCCGCCGTTATCAACCCTATTTTGGGTTTTGTGGGGCAAGATCCTGTGCTCGATATCTATAGTCGCGAGGATTATAGTCAGCAGACGGAGCAACTGCTGGAAGAGGGAAATGAGTTGTCACAAGGGCTCACAGAACAGGCTCAATCCGAGTATGAGGCCGGACTGAAGGGGCAAATTGCCTCTTTGGCGGCGCTGACCCCCGGCATCCTTTCCGCTGAGGTTGATTTACAGCTCAGCCAAGGTAACGAGACCTATGCCGTGATCGAGCGGGTGCAGGTTCGGGCTGTCAAGGATGGCAGCGTGCCCGATGAGACGGCCCTGCGGCACAAGATCACGGTGACCTTAGCCAATTTTTATAGTATAGACGAAAGTTTGATCAAGGTAACTTTTAGCGAAGGAGGCAAAGAAAATGACGGAGGATAAGGATTTGGCGGCCTTGACAGCGGAAAAGGAAGAAACAAAAGAGCGGAGACAGGAGGGCAAAAGCTCTATTTTCTCCGGCCGCTTATGGCCGGGCAAATGGCGCAAAAAAGAGAAGTCACTGTTATTAAAGCTGGGTGCCGTGCTGGCGGTGGGGTTGATATTTATGAATGTGGTTGCCGCTGATTCGGCCGAGAAAAAAGTGACAACCGCCGATAACCAGGCCAAGGTTATTGACAGCGATTATCGCAATAGCGAGGCGGCCTTAGAAAGAAGGCTGGCGGAGGTGCTGTCACAAATCAAAGGCGCCGGCGCCGTGCAGGTGGCTATCACTTTCAGCACGGGAGCGGAATCCCAATACGCCGTGGATAGCGAATTGACGGACAGCACGGTCACGGAGGCTGTGGCCGGCGGTACCGACAGCGGCCGCCAAAGTGTAGAGACGCAGCAAAAGACCACCTTAGCCAGCCAAGATGGGCAGGCCGTCTTGGTCAAGCAATCCATGCCGCAGATAGAAGGGGTTTTGGTTGTCAGCTCCGGCGCTGGCGATGGCCGGGTCAAACAGCAGCTTTTTGATTCCGTACAAAGTTTGCTGGGCATATCTGCTCATCGAATAAATATAGTAGAAGGTATATAAAATAAGGAGGCATTCTTATGAAAAAAGATAACAAAAAAAGCGCAAAAAAATGGGTACTGGTGCTTTGTGTAGCTTGTCTGGCTTTTTTGGTCTATGATGTGACCCAAAAAGACGTTTGGCAGCAGCTGGGTACCGACGGTGGTTCCGTGCAGGTGGATACAGGTCAGGATGGAGCTGTTGACAGTCAGCCCGTCAGCGGCGAGGTCAATGCCAATGAGCAAGGTTCCGATAGGTTTTATGCGGATTATCGCATAGAAAGGGAAAAGACCAGGGATCAATCACTGGAGCTTTTGCAAAGTATAATTGATGATCCGGCGGCCGATGCCCAGGCCAAAAAAACGGCTCAGGAATCACAGATCGTCATGGCCAAAAATATGGAGCAGGAGCTTTTGATCGAGACCCTGCTGGCGGCCAAAGAAATGCCTGATGCCGTGGCTTTTATCCAGGAGGGAAAAGTCACCGTGGTGCTGAATGATCCTGTGGACGATAAATCTTCCGGCAAGATTGCGGAGATCGTGGACGGGGTGACCGGTGTGGGCTATGAAAATGTGGTCATCATCAGCCGGGATAAATAGACGGACCCGCTTTATGTATATCTGGAGAAATAACGATTAAAGATTATGAATTTTATTGTTATTTATAAACTTATCTGTTATAATAATGATAAAATTTGAAAAAACTTTTGTCCACCATACAAAGTACAACATAGGTAAGGAGGGACTTATCATGAGTGATAAACATGATTCTATTGTGGAAACTGCTGTGGATAATAGCGGTACGGTAAAAATTGCCAATGATGTTGTGGCAACTATTGCCAGTCTGGCAGCCGTGGAGGTATCTGGTGTGGCCGGTATGAGCGGCGGCGTTGTCGGCGGCATTGTGGAGCTGCTGGGCAAAAAGAATATGACTAAAGGCGTCAAAGTGGAAGTTGGTACGGAAAAAGCGGATCTTGATATCTATATTGTGGTGGAATTCGGCGTTGCCATCCAAAAAGTGGCACAGGATGTGCAAAAAAGCGTCAAGACTGCCGTCGAGACCATGACCGGACTTAAAGCTGATGTTATCAATATCCATGTTCAAGGGGTTACCTTCCCTCAGGGACATCCGGCTTCTGGTAAAGCAGAAGGATAATACAGCGGCCGCTACCCCACTTGGGTAGCGGCTGTTTATTATAGCTATAGTTTATGAGGAGGGGCAAATATGGACGTGCTGAGACGCATATTATTGATATTATGGAGTTTGTTTTTGGTCGCCATCGGCCTTGTCGCTATCGGCTGCCTGACAAACAGCAGCATCTTCTATTATTGGCAAAATGTGCTGCAAAGCTGGATTTTTGATCCTTATAGTTTTCCTATTTCTGTTCTGATCGCCGCTGTCTTTATTGTACTTGGTATCTTGGGCCTGGTCGTGGCTTTACACTATAAACGCAAGGATACGTTGGTTTCTGTCTCTAATGCGGAATATGGCCAGATCAATATCAGTATGCAGGCCATTGATAGTATAGTCCGCAAATCTGTGGCTGCTATCGAGGATGTCAAGGATGTGCAGTCCAAGATCAAATCCGTGCCGGAAGGAGTGGCGCTTTATCTTAAAGTTACCGTTCCGCATGATATTTCCGTGCCGGAAGTCTCCGCGCGGCTGCAAAAGGAAGTTAAAACCTATTTGGAAGCTATTAGTGGACTTAAGGTGCAGGAAGTTAAGGTGTTGGTTACTAATATTGTGGGGGAAAGCCATAATAAGATCAACTTCAACCCGGCAGGCACGGCCGCTGTGGCAGCCGAACCGAATGTCAATGCTCATGCTAATGCCACCCCGGAAATGACCGCGACAACGGCTGAAACTGCTTCTGATAGCGATGATGCGCAGAAAAAATCGCTGTAAGATGAGATAAATGGAGGGTTTTTTATGGATTGGCCGAAATTATTGTTATATCTGTGGGAAAATCATAGAGGCAAGATCATAGGCGTGGTCCTGGGCCTGATTTTTGGTATTTGTATCGTGGCCGGCGGTTTTTGGGCTGCTGTTATTGTGATTATTTGCCTTTTGGTGGGCTATTATATCGGCAAAAAAGCTGATGAAAGAGTCGATTTTAGAAAAGTCGTGAACAAAATTTTTAATAAAGAAGACTAAGCGATTTGGAGGATGAGTGGATGAGCAGGCGCAAAGCGCGTGAAACTGCTCTGCAGATGCTTTTTCAGCTGGATGTGGGACAAAATGACTGGCCAATGGTGGAGATCACCTTGGAAGAGGCGGGCCTGACGCCGGCCAATAAGGATTTTGCCGCCTGCTTGGTGCATGGCGCCAGAGAAAAGATGGGGCAGATCGATCAGATGATCGAAGCCCGCAGCAGAGAGTGGGATTTAGACCGTTTGGCCAATGTAGATAAGAATATACTGCGTTTGGCTATTTGGGAATTGACTTATGGTCTTGACGATCTGGATGTTAATATCATCATAAACGAAGCTATTGAACTGGCTAAAAAGTTCAGCACGGAGGATTCCGGGGCATTTGTTAATGCCATTTTAGATAATATTGTTAAAGAGGTCAAGAGTAATAAAGAAAAAGGAGCAGAGCGAACGTAGTGATCCTGGGTATCGATACCAGCTGTTATACCACATCTTTGGCCGTGGTCGATGATGAAGGGTCTTTGCTGGCTGATTGCCGCCGTCTTTTGCCAGTGGCTGAAGGCGCTTGCGGATTGGCTCAGTCACAGGCCTTTTTTATGCATTTGATGCAGGCGCCGCAACTTTTGCGACAGATTTATGAAACCGCAGCGCCGCAAGCGCTGAGAGTTGTTGCCGCCTCCACGCGGCCGCGGCCGCTGCCTGATTCCTATATGCCTGTTTTTCGGGTGGGAGAAAATATGGGGCGCATGCTGGCCGATACTTTGCATTTGCCTTTTTTTGCCACCAGCCACCAAGAAGCACATTTGGCCGCCGCGCTGTGGTCTTTGGACAAGCCCCTGCCCCAGCGTCGCTTTTTGGCACTGCATCTTTCTGGCGGCACCGGTGAATTGCTGCGTGTGGAAAAGAAACCAGGCGGCTTCGATTTAGATATCGTTGGGGATTGCGACTTGGCCCCCGGCCAGTATATCGACAGGATCGGTGTGGCCCTGGGCCTTCCTTTTCCAGCAGGAGCGCCCCTGGAGGAATTAGCGCGGCAAGCTGCCGGCAGCGATCTGAGATTACCCCTTTCCGTGCGCGAGAGCCATATTTATTTTTGCGGACCGCAAAGCGCGGCCAAGAGGCTTTTGGATGGTGGCACGCCGCCTTGTGAGCTGGCTTATGCCGTTTTTTCTAATATAGCCCAATCTTTGGCTCAAGCCATTTTGTTTGCCGCCGCCGAAAATGACCTATATGATGTTGTGCTGGCTGGCGGTGTTATGGCTAATTCTATTATCAAAGAGCAATTATCTCTCCTGCTTCAAGATTCTGTGCAGCTGCATTTTGCCGGCCCCCGTTTTGCTGGTGACAATGCGGTCGGTGTGGCGCTTTTGGCCGGGGGGTTGGAGGATAAATTATAATTTGAAGGAGCTGTGGATATCATGATAAATCAAAATGGGGGTTCTGTTGACTTGGCTCTCTTAGAGCCGCTGCTGTCAGCCGTGCCGCCGCAGGAGATGAATTGGATCAACCTCTTGCAGCAGGTACAGGACATTTATGGCTATGCGCCGCCTGAAGCACTGTCCGAAATCAGCGAGCGCTGCCAGGTCCCTTTGGCAAGGCTGACAGGAATCATTTCTTTTTATGCTCAATTCCGCTTGCAACCGCCGGGAAAATATCAGATCCTGATTTGTAACGGTACGGCCTGTCATGTCAATAATGCGGAAAAAATTGCCGAAGCCGTGGCCAAAGCCGTGGGCGTGATGGCGGGGAAAGTTTCTGCCGACGGCTTGTTCTGCTGGCAGAAAGTCGCTTGTTTGGGTTGCTGCAGCTTGGCGCCGGCCATGATGATTAATGACCGGGTTTATGGCAAACTGACGCCCCAGAGCGTGGCGGCCATCATTGATGAGCTGCGGCAGAAAGAAAAAGAAACAGCAACAGAAATAGTAGCGGAAGGGAGTGGGGCATGATGCGCTTTTTATTAGGATACGGAAGCTGCGGCTTGGCGGCCGGAGCGGCCGAGGTGGCCGATTCTTTGCAGCAGGCGCTGGCGGGCACTGATGCTACTTTAGAGAAAGTCGGCTGCAATGGCATGTGCTTTGCCGAGCCTCTTCTGCAATATATAGACGATGAAGGCAACGGCATCTATTATGGCCGTTTGGATGCCGTGTCCGCATCTGACATAGTAAAAAAAATATTGGCCGGCAATACACCAGCCAGCAATCTATCGGCCGAAGATCTGGCTTTTCTCAGCGGACAAACCAGAGTGGCACTGGCCAATTGCGGCAATATTGATCCGCAGGACATAAATTCTTATATGGCTGTCGGCGGTTATGAGGCTTGGAAAAAAGCTTTAACCGAGGACGGACAAAAAATCATAGACGAGATGCAGATCTCCGGCTTGCGCGGCCGCGGCGGCGCTGGTTTCCCGACCTGGCGCAAATGGCAGGGGGCCAGAGATGCTGTCGGCGACAAAAAATTTGTCATCTGCAATGCCGATGAGGGCGATCCCGGTGCTTTTATGGATCGCAGCGTACTTGAGGGCGATCCTCATGCCGTGCTGGAAGGTATGTGCCTGGCCGCTTATGCCATCGGCGCTTCTGAAGGCATCATCTATGTGCGGGCCGAATATCCTTTGGCGGTACAGAGGTTGCAGATCGCCATCGAGCAGGCGCGAAAAGCCGGCCTGCTGGGCCAAAATATATTAGGCAGTGGTTTTGATTTTGATATCCGTTTATTCAAAGGGGCAGGAGCTTTTGTTTGCGGTGAGGAGACCGCTTTGATGGCTTCCCT